>NZ_AMGD01000024.1:0-41819 GCF_000297555.1 Paenisporosarcina sp. TG-14 | reverse complement strand
TGGTTAGCTTGATGACATTGGGCCTTAGCCTCCTCGACGAGGGGTCTTCAGCTCATGCTTTTCCCGCTTGAAAGATATTGGACGAACTGTAATTCGTCCAATATCTTTGCGACGAGTAACCGCAGGAGCACATGTTTTCTCGCCGCCTTCCACTTCAATCACTTGTATATATATTTTCTTTCATCTAAAAAGGATGAGGATCCTTTATCTGTTCAAAATCTAACAGAATGTGCCCCCGGCTTTTCAATCAAAACAAGCAATCCTTTTCTCAATTTGTCGAGGAAAAGATTGCTTGTTTTTGTTGTATTATAAGTTTACTAATAACAGGTAGTGTCCAATCCAGAATCTTTAAACATTAAACCATTTATGGTGATTACGATATCGTTGTACTAGAAAATAATATGCTACGCTTATCAATGAACTCGTCGTGTGATGTTAAAATAAGGAAAGTTGAATCATTAAGTGATAGTTTTACAGAAAGTCCTGAAATGGATTTCAAGAACCTTGATTAGCTGTCTTGAAAGTTAGCGGACAAAGTTAAGGGAAAAACGTTGCAAGCACGTGAGAGAGTGGGACTGGAGCCTGAACGGACTGAATTTGAAAAGACTCATAAAAAAGAAATTCAGCGTGAGCAGGATAATGAATTGAGCAGATAGAAAAAGAGCAGATTCCTCTTGGGAGGCTTAGATGAAGTGATTTACGGAACAGGCAATCAGTTGTCTAAACGCAACAATTGTTGCGAAATGGATTGAATGCGTATGAACAAATTACGTTTTCGGTCATCGATTACTTGCGTGGAAAATATAAGAAAAATACGAAAGACTAAACTAATTGTAAAGGCGCCAATGAAAGAGCTAGTTGTTGGTTTGAAATAAAGTCCCGATGTTTTAAAAAAAGTCACGAAGCTTGACCCCTTTGGATTTTTTATCTAAGGGAGGGGCTTTTTTTAAAAAAGGTAAGTTATTCGAGTCTGAAAAAGAAAATTATTATATAGTCTAAAAATTACCAAGAATACATCAGGTGGATATGAAAGTGTTTAACATTTTTTCTTTTTGCATTTTCTATTATCAGCGAATATTGCGATAAATGCACCGGACAAAACAGTCATCCATAAAATGAGATCCATTTTTTCACCTCCATTCGTTAGTTTAATTAGTATACGTCTTTTAAGAGTAAAGGATTCAAGATACAATACGACCAAAATAACAGATAAAATCTCGCATTTTGATCAATACTTGTTCAAAATACGAGGTTTGTTTTATACCTAGAAATTGAGGATTCTCGCTAAATTTCAATCAATCTTTTTTCAAAGGTTACACTAGTACGTCATCTTTTCCATTGGCGCTTTTCTCTTACCTTCTATAAAGAAAGTTGATGAGTGGCGGAGCTCGCTGACGCCATAGTCAGGACGGTAAAAGTGTCTTCAATATGGCAACTGAAATTTAACTTCAGCCGTGTTCTTCTATGTTCGAAGGCGAAAGATTCTTTTAGTTTCAGAATCCAGATAATGCTTTTGCATAGAGAAAGGGTGCAGGAAGAATAGTTGGAAGAACAAGTTGTTCAGCATCGGATCTTATTAGTTTTTTTTCTGCTGCAAAATTTAGTTGAGCCTCAAGAAGCCATATGTTTAATTCTTCATCTATTATTAGATCTATAGCTGTTTCTCCAACTTCATATCCGGATTTTTCGATTTCGATTATGGCCTTTTTAGATAACTTGAAGATTATTTTTTTTAACTGCTCAATTTTTTCGGAATCTATTTGAAAATAGTGTTGCAGGGCTTTTTCACCAGACATCATATTCTCTCTATTTATGAAATTTGAAATGATGCTACCTTCTTTAGCTATTTTGGATTCCATACCAGATAGAAACCATTTATTATTTTGATTTTTGTGTAAATAAATCCTAAAATCTATTTTTTTCCCTGCTATTATACTGGAAATTTCCTGTTGAATTAAATAGGAACCTTTAAGCTTTTTTTTCAGAACCCTATTCAATTGTTTTTTATTTTTAATAAGGATTGTATTGAAAGAACCATCCGTTAACTGATAACCTTCTGCATTCTTTTTCAAGTGGAAGATGCCTTTGCCTTGAGATTTATTATAAGGCTTTAAATAAATAGAGTTACAGCTTTCAACCATATTCAGCACGCTTTTAATATTTACATATTTCATGGTCTTAGGTATATGAGATTCTAAATCCGGGTGGGTTCTCAGTAGTGACCAGAATTTTAGTTTATTAATGTTATTGGGGTAATTAAAAATAGTAGTAAAGAGTTTAGCAGTTTTTTTTGATAATCGAATTCTATTATAAACAACATCTGGAAATGGGAAGAGACCTTTGATGAATTCATTGTTTTTTGGATCGAAGTAATACCCTTCGATTGTGTTATTTATTCTATTAATATTGTTGGGTCTAAACAAAAAAATTAGACCTCTAATTTCTTCATACTTTGCAAAACGCATGAGCATTTGTTGTGGATCTTTATAGAACTTTTCCTGAGGAATAAAACCTATAACTGGTCCCAAATATAAGTTGTTTTCTTGAAAGTAACAATCATAGGGCAGGTCAGGAATAATAATAGAGCCAAATGTATTTTGAGGAATTAATAATTGATAGTCTGGTAATCGATTATCAATTATCAAAAAGAGTTGTTTTGAAATCTGACCAAAGTGCAACACGATTCTGTTGGACTTGGTATTAATTTCTTGTAGAGTGAATTGATTTATATGAAGAAAATTTGGATTTAATTGAGTTGCTATCTTGATTAAAAACAGTTTAAACATCTCCTTTTAATTTTTTTGTAACGTTCCAAAGGAATTAGAGACCTTTAGATACAGCAAATTGTGCCAACATTAGAGTTGGGTCTAATTTGTTGATTTTTTCACTTAGTAAGGGAAATAAAAGAGGTAATTCACTGCAGCCACCTAAAATGTGGATTACACCTTTATTTGCATAATCATCTACCATTTTATTTAATTCCTTTAGATACGGGTTGGTCTTAATTAATCCTGCTTTTACCTTGCTTATAGCTTCATTCACCGTAATTTGTTCTGTAAGGCTAGGAACTATTAAAGTAACAGCGGATTCTTGAAATGCCTTTTGATATAACCTTGTATTAATAGTAGTGTGAGTGGCAAGTAGTAGAACTGTCGGATTATTTTCATTGATTTGGATTAATGTTTGGTCAACCGTATTATTAATCATGTTATAAAAAGGAATATTAATGGACTTAGTAATTTCCTGATACCAGATATGTGCAGTATTACACGGCATGATAATAAAATCCGCTCCTGCTTTTTGAAGCATTTGAGCACCTTTAATAAGCTCTGGTAAAGGAGATTCGCTTCCTGGATTTAAAGCATTAATGCGAGAAGGAATTTTGGGGTTGTTATTAATAATAATGTGAATATGATCTTGATCTGAAATCGCTGGTGTATTGGAAATAATTTTATTAAATAAATCAACTGTGGCTGATGGTCCCATCCCTCCAAGAATTCCAATTGTTTTAGACAGATTAATCTCCCTCCCATTTTTGATTTGTCCTACTCTACTAACCTCTATATCCTTTATAGTTTATTCACGAAAAAAAAATGTATATAGACGTATTACATAGACGGTTAACTAGAAAACTGTAACAGCGCAACTTAGTAGTAATTAGAATGCTGACAAGTGCTTATAATTTAGAATTAGGGTGGATTCTATTAATTACTTTCATGAGATTGCATCAAAAATAACTAGAGATAATCGTTTAGTTGAATCAATTTCATAAATGCCTTTTGATGAATGATATACGAATATTTGAAGTGTAATCCTTTGAATTTGTAAATAATTATTCCGGTTATTTGATTGGAGTGAAGGGTGGCGAGAAAAACATGTGCTCCTGCGGTTACTCGTCGGAAAGATATTGGACGAATGACAGTTCGTCCAATATCTTTCCGGCGGGAAAAGTGTGTCCAGGTGTGACCCCACATAGAGCATCGCGATCGAGGAGGCACACGGACCACCCGCGGAAAGCGACCACCCGTAACGGAAATCGACGAAATCTTTGTTCGGGTTTACTTCAGCGGCGTTTCTCTGTGTTCGAAGGTGGCGATGGTTTATTTGCCAAAACTGACAAAAAGGTTTCTTGATGAGCGGTCGATTTGAGGGCGATAATCCTTTACAATAGGAAGATATGGTTTGAACGGGTAAGGAGTGTGTAACGCAGTGAGTGTGGTTAAAAGTTCGGATGTAACGCGGTGTAATCTGTCCGTGAGCAGCCGGTTTAGAAGAAGTAAACCGAAAATGGCTGAAGAGATGACTAGCTTGTTAAATGCGTCTCCGATCCTTAATGTTCATATGGAACGCCTTTCAGATGGTCAAGTGAATCAAAAACGTGTGTCATTATATATAGAATCAGAAACAGTATCAGGGACCCCGGTAATGGAGTGCGAATGGATTGGTAATGGACTTGAGGTTGCTCATTTCTATGTGACTAAAAAGCGTTTGCAATTAGGCAATAATAGACATATGAAAGCGAAGATGGCGTTTGATCGAAAGGGTCTTGTATCAACAGAAATGACTCTTTCTCTATACAGAATCATTCAGGCTCTACCCATAGCTTCAGAACAATCGGAGTACGTAAAGAAACGGATTTCTAGCTGGGAATCTTATTTACGTGTGATGGAACGAAATGCAGATGTAGAGAGACTTGAAATCGGGATTCGTGGCGCTCGTATAAGTCTAGATTTTCGTAAAGTAACATTTGAGCTACAGAAGCTGCCTAACGGATTTGATAAATACTACCGAAAATCGGCAGTTAAATTGGTCGAGACGAACCAAAACCTCGGAAGTGTCGTACAAGTCCAAATGGGCAAACGAACAATCGATGTGGAACTTGGCAAAGATCTTCAAGAAAAGGCGAGAGAAGGAAAATGGAGAGTTCCCGTTAACGGAAAGCTCGCTTTTGATAATGTAGCAGAAATGGCGCAAATCAATCGCCTAAAGGATGGCTTTAAACGTCTAGAAAACGGTTGGGCTGTCAATCCAAACCTAGAAAAACTCTTATTTGAGAAACGTCCAACGGTGCGAAAAGGGAAAGTTCCGGAAGATTTAACCTTCAAACAAAACCTCAACGATTTCCAACGTCAAGCGGTAGAGGGTGCGATGGCGGCACAGGATTTATATGTCATCCAAGGGCCACCTGGAACAGGCAAGACCACGGTGATTTCTGAAATTTGTTATCAACATGCGAAAATGGGGTTAAAAACACTTGTTGCTTCACAATCCAATTTGGCTGTGGACAACGCACTCGGAAAATTGCTGACTGATCAGGAAATTCGTATTTTACGGATTGGGCGAACTGAAAGCATCGAAGAAGAAGGCCAACGTTTTGTCGAGGAACAAGTGGCATTGTACTGGAAACACCAGACGCTTTCGTCCATTCAAACTCATGTGAATCAGTTTGAAAAAAATGGTCCAGCTATTCAAATTGCCATTGAAAAAACACAAGGAACACTGGATACACTTTTGACTGAAAAAGCACATCTAGAGTTACAGCTGGAAGAGAAGCGGGAAGCTGAAGTTAAACTTGATCACCTGAAACGGGAAGTATCAGACCTTCATTCAACTGTGGCTGAGTCATACCGAAAAAAAGAGGCATTCGAGACTCAAGTGCTAACGTCGCGTGAGATTTTGAAAGAAGCGCAAAATCATTATAAAAACGCAAAAGAACAAGTGACTCTCTTTAATGGAACAGACAAGTTTTCGACTATGCAAGCCAAGATCCAATTGGAAATGAACGAAATTGAAAATCAATTGAAGTACTTAGATGCTGAGCTATCCCTAACGGATAAAAAAATTGATCGTCAAGTACTGGTTGGTAAACTTAAGGCTATTCATGTAAAAGAACTAGCGGTGCAGGTTGGAATGAGTGAAGTGACAACCGTCAAAAAACTTGCTGACTTAAAGGAACTGATGGGTGACGAATCGTGGACGTATTCGCATGGAGTACTGTCAGTAAAACGTCAATTGGAAAAACAGCAGTTCACTTATGAAAAATTGAATCAAACATTCAAAGGTTCGCCTGAAGTGGATGACACCCTAAACAAGGCAATTGACTATGCCGAGCAGAAACTGAATGCACAGCACTACAATATGAAAATGTTAGCGAAGAAAATTATGATGAATCCACTACTAGATAAGTCGGAAGTGACAGATTCTCATGTAAAGGAACTGGTCGACGAATTTCGTGATTATGTGAAAAAAATGTATGGTTTCCGTGAACCGTTGAATAAGACAGATAGGATGACACTCTCCACGTATTATGAAAACCTGATGATTGCCAAAAAATCGAGAGATGCCGTCAGTCGTAGTAAACGCGTAACCAATAGTGACAACGAGCAATTGAAGAAGGAAATATTGCAGACGTTTGAGCTGCTGAAAGAAGCAGTTGGACAAGCGATGGCTAAGCGCTTAAAAGAGCTGAGTGAAGAATTCACTTCAATGAAATCTCATGTAGAAAAAAAGGATAGCGAAATCTCTGAATGGGATATAGTCTTATCGGATTTACGCAAGAATTTTCACCATAAAGGAAGCTTTGGGACCGAAGTTGAGATGAAAAAGGAGTTTGCTGAAAAACAACGTTTGCTTGTGCAAATGGGAACTGAAGATGCCTTTGTTGACTCTCTGGTGCGTTCCATGAACTCGTATAACGAAAAAGTTTCAAAACAACAACAAGAGATTACTCAGTTTCAAGATAATATCGCACAATTGGAACAACAAATGGACGTTAAACTGGCTAATCAAGCTGTATTAAAAGAGCAAATGCCACAATTGGAAGTCATTTTGGCGCTTCAAGTTGAAGATGAACTGAAGAGAATTCATTTTACGTGCGAGGAAACGGTCTTGCAATTAGACGAGTTGCAACGTAAAGAAACATTCCTCTCAGTGTCCAATGATATTCGTTTGGAATGGAAGAGCATGTTAGAGGAATCAACTGCTTATGATTTAGATGAAATTAAAAAGTTATACATCCAGTATGCAAATGTGATTGGCGTAACTTGTTCGATTTCAGCAAGTAAAGATTTTGTGAACCAATATCCCGATTTTGACGTAGTTATTATTGATGAGGTTTCAAAAGCAACACCACCGGAACTACTACTGCCGATGTTAAAAGGAAAGAAAATCATTTTGGTAGGTGATCATCATCAACTTCCTCCTTTAGTGGGGCAGGACACGATGGATGAGACGCTGGAGGATATAAAAGATCCAACAGAGAAAGCCGAATTGAAATCGATTTTGAAGGAATCCATTTTTGAACGTTTATTTAAGGATTTACCTGAAGATAGCAAAACAACGCTTCGTATTCAATATCGAATGCATGAGCACATTATGGAAACCATCAATCCTTTTTACCGTGAGAAAAATTATGGTTTGGCCTGCGGTCTAGTTAATTCCAATAAGGAGCGGGATCACTTACTTGATGGCAAGTTATTCAAACGAGGTCAGCATATTCTCTGGTACGACATGCCCAATGAGCGAGGGTTCTTAGAGGAACGTGAGCAGCATAGCCGTAGCTATTACAATGCAGCTGAACTGAAGCAAATCCGAGAATTATTGCTAGATTTAAACGAGGCTACTGCATCAGCGAAACGGGAAGGTCGTTTGGATCATACTGTGAAGAAAAAGGTGGGTATTATCAGTTTTTACGGGGAGCAAGTGAAGAAAGTGAATCGCTTACTCAGTCAAGAGCTTGACCTTCCACATCTACATTGTAGAACTGGTACCGTGGACAAATTCCAGGGCATGGAGATGGACGTTATTATCCTGAGCTTTGTACGCAATCATCATCAACCTGATGGGAACATTGGTTTCTTGAAGGATTACCGACGATTGAACGTCGCGCTCTCTAGGGCACGTGAACTTCTAATGATTGTGGGCAGCGTGGACATGTTTACACAAAAAGCACATGGTGAGTCGCAAAAGGCTATGTTCCAACACGTATTAAAAGTAGTGAAGCAACATGAAGGACTGAAACAATTGGAAACTAGTGTAGGCAGGAAGTGATGGTTTGAGTAAAAATCTACAAGTAGAGACAGAAATATCGAAAATATCAGCCATGTTATTAGAGCAATCCCACTTGCGTTTGCTAGGTAGTGACAGCTGGACTTTTCCTCTTCAACTAGCGGACATTAAAATGAAAACGGTTGTTCGAAGTCAAATGGATGTACTGATGAAAATGATTCTGAAAATCTTGGACAGATTGGAAGTAAAGCAGGCAAATGAAATCAGCGAATTATTGGCGGTTGAAACCATTTTTGTTGAGCATATGCTAGAGTTAATGATGCAAAATAAGATGGTTGAAAAATTAGAGACCACCTATCAACTAACCACTAGTGGCTCGATGCATTTAACCAAAGGTACATTTGCGCATGATCCAATGGACGAGCATGTGGAAATTGCATTTAGCTCTTACCATAATGAGTCTTTGGAGCGAGATTATAGTCGCAATGTATTTGATGAGGACGGAAATATACCAGATTTTCGATTTGAAAATGAAACCGACTTGGTCGATGTCAAGAACCTGGATGAGTTACACATCAAACAGATGATAGAGGACTCGGGTTATGAATTTCTAGTAGAGAATGGTCAGAAACTGATTGAAGAAATTTGTTCGGTTGATCTGAAGAAGAGCTTACGTGTGGTGTGTCTCGAATTCCATTTGCATGACCGTACGGAGGACAGCGTTTTTATACGGGTTTGGAATACATGGACTGGGAAATTCGACACGCGATTTGAAGACGAACTAAATCAAAAGGAAGCTAGTAGATTGAGAAAGCTGTTCATCGATTAGCTGTGTGATTTTCAACGAACTTTCATCACAGGAAGATGCTCTGCGGAGCTTAATGACATCAGAAGCAAGTATAATTATTTAGGGCAGTGCCGTAGATATCGAAGATTTGTTCTTTTCTAAAATCACGAAGGGCTTTGTTTCACACCATTTCAGCAAATTCAGAGTCCATGATGCTTACTTCAGGTTGAGGTGGAGTATTAATTTTGATACTATTCTAAAAGACGATTTTCTACGAAAAGGGGTGTTGTTTAATGAAGAAATACTACCTCCTTCTAACAATAGCAGTATCGCTAATTTTCATAGGAGGATTTTTTTTAGTATCTATATTTACAAGTAACAATCAAAATCAACTCAAAGTAAAAGAAACGGCTAAATCAGAACAACCTATTAAAAAGGAAACAAAAGTATTAATAGGATATGTACAGGATTTTCGAGATCCGGCATCGATCGATTATTCGAAGTTAACACATATAATTTTTTCATTTGCCCATCCAGAAAAAGATGGAAGTCTTATTATGAATGGTGAGATGGCAATATCAAATCTTCGCAAACTGGTACAAAAAGCAAATCAAGAAGGTACAAAGGTGATGCTTGCTGTGGGTGGCGCGGACCACTTGAAAGGCGGAGAATCTTATGACTATTTTAAAGCTGCCATAGTAAATCCCACTTCTCGCAAGAAGCTTATTGACGAGCTTATTGAAATAGTGAATGAAGAGAATCTTAATGGGATTGATATTGATTTTGAGCACCCTCGTTCAAAAGAGGACGCACAATATCTAGCTGATTTTACAAAAATATTGGGCGAAAGGCTTCACTTAAATGACAAGGAGTTATCTATAGCCGTATATTCAAAGATTCATAGTCTAACAGGAACAGAAGTTCAATCAGTTGTTTATGATCCATCCATGTTTCATCATGTTGACCATGTTAATATTATGGCATATGACGGTCAGTGGGACGGGGGATATAATGCTGCAAATTTATCACCATATCCATTCACTGAGAATATCGTAAGCTATTGGTCTAATTTATTTGACAAACAAGGAATTTCAAAGGAAAAGTTAGTATTAGGAGTACCTTTTTATGCACAACCAGAAGACTCAACGAATAAGCAAGTATCTTATGATGCTATCATTAATCATGATCCTGCAAATGCTGAACGAGACAGAGTTAACTTGAATGGGACGACCTATCATTATAATGGAGAAAAGACAATTATAAAGAAAACCAAACTGGCTATTGCTAACGGATTTGGTGGGATGATGCTATGGGAGCTGGGACATGATGCTGAAGGGAAGCGTAGTTTAACAAGTGCTATTTTTGATGTTCAAAGGACAGGGAAATCAGAATAATCCTCCATACTTAAGTTATAAAAAATACACTTAGTGAGGAAATACGTCATAGTTTATTGTAATGAAGAAATGTCACCAATTAACTGCTGAGTGATGTTTCTATCTTCTTGAATTGCTATGTGATTTTCAACTAGATGATACTATATATTTGCTTCTTCTGTAGCCTTAAATTAGCTTGGATATGTCCCCTTTTCCAAAACAAGAGCAGAACTCTTAGTTCAGTTCTTCTCAAGTGGGTACAAGCGTTATTATTACGACAAAACATAGAAGCTAGGTTCGCAGATTCTTCCCCCGTTAGCTGTAGAATACTCGAAAAAAACATCAATTAAAGTGATTCCCCTCTTGTATTCTCGTTGCATAAAAATGCACTTACTCCGATAAACATCAAGGGTCCTGGAATATAAGCACTACAAAAGTAACGAAAAATTACCTCCTTTTTCTTTTTTCCACATAGTATAATACCATCTTTTGTAGAATTCAATAAACTCTTTAGTCTTTCTGTTAAAATAGATAAGTAATTGTGAATTTTTTTAAATAAGGAAAATAATTACTTTAATTTCAAATTACAGGGAGACTGAATATGGAAGAAAATTCGAAACATAAAAAACGCAAGAAACTAACTAGCTTCAACATTATAATTGGTATCATTTTATTTCTTATTATTGGTGTATGTCTATACGGATTTTCAGTTTACAAATCAGTAGCAAATACATTAAATAGTACACACGAACCGTTAAATAATGAAGTATCAAAAAATCGTGACCTAAAGATAGATTTCAGCAAGCAAGACTCTATTTCCATTTTATTACTAGGTATTGATGAACGTAAGTCTGACCGTGGACGTTCAGATTCACTCATTTTATTGACAGTGAACCCTAAAGATAAATCAGCTAAAATGGTTAGCATTCCGCGTGATACACGTACCGAGATTGCTGGTCAAGGAAAAGAAGATAAAATTAATCACGCCTATTCATTTGGTGGCGTTGACACGACCGTTGAAACAGTAGAAGATTTCTTAGATGTACCAATTGACTTCTATATTGAATTAAATATGGAAAGCTTTAAAGATATTATAAACGCACTAGGGGGAGTAAAAGTTAACAATGCACTTGATTTCACATATGAGGGTAAGCACTTTCCTAAAGGTCAGATACAAATAAAAGGTACAGATGCATTAAAATATTCACGTATGCGTTCTGAAGATCCACGCGGTGACTTAGGTCGTCAAGATCGACAACGCCTAATCATTCAAGCAGTTATTAACAAAGGAGCAAGCATAAAATCTCTAGCAAATTATAGTGATTTTTTAGATGTAATTGGTGAAAACGTGACAACAAACTTAACATTTAATGACATGAAAAACATTCAGGCTAACTACAAAGCAGCCCGTCATGATATACAACAAGTACAAATTGATGGTAAGGGAACAGAAATCAAGGGAGACTATTACTACATCGTACCTCAATCAGAGCGCACAGAACTTTCTACCATGTTGAAAGAACATTTAAATGTTAACTAAATAAAAGAATCTATAGGCAAATTTAAACCTATAGATTCTTTTATACGGTAGATGAAGGATATTATAGACGAAAGAAACATCCCTGTTTATTTTTCCTTATTAAGGAAATTTCAATTCAGAGGGTGTTTTATCCTTGTCTTACTATTTTAGGTAGCTAAAAATAGACCTTAGGACATCGGATAAAAATAATATAAAGCTGGTGGTTAAATGTTTAGAAAGATAACTAATTATATTTACAGTCGAAGGAAGAATAAAAAAACTAACTTATACATAGATGACAGTGCTAATTTTATTTTTGAAAAAGATTCAAAAAAAAGATGGAGAGTATTAATAAGTATTTTTTCACTATTAATCATTTGTGGTCTCGTAATAACATTTTTATTAGGTTTAAGTGTATACGTTAATCCAATGTTACCTCAATGGAAAACAACGGAAGTCAATGAATTTTCAGATATTAGTCAATCTGAAAAAAGAAGTGTAGTTAATTCCGAAGCTTTAAAAACTACTTCAAATGAAAAATTTCTAAAAAATAACGTAATTACTAACGATGATTTTTATGCTTTTTATGTAGATTGGGATATGAATAGTGAACGTTCATTACGGCGTAATATTGACCAAATAGACGTTCTTATTCCGCAATGGTTTAACTTGAATTCTAAGTTAGGCTTAGAAAGCGATATTCAAAAGGATATAGGCGATCTAGCAAAAAAGAATAATATTAAGGTTCTTCCTTTAATTAACAATACAGTTGATGGTGAGTGGAATCAAGAAATCATTCATAAATTATTGAATTCGCCTAAAGAACAGTCAAAACTAATAAAAGATCTCCATACACAAATTAAACAGCATGGCTATCATGGAATTAACATTGACTTTGAAAATATAAATAAAAGTGATAGAGACAAGCTAACAAACTTCATGAAGAAGCTTTATAGCACTTTTCATGCATCTGGTCTTTTAGTAACGATAGATGTACCTCCGGATAATCAGGCATTTGATTATAATAATCTTGAAAAGTATTCTGATCGTATGATTTTAATGTTGTATGATGAGAACTTCATAAATCCAGGTCCTATTGCTTCATCATCATGGTATGCAGAAAGTCTATCAAAAGCATCTAAGGAGAAACTTATCGTCAGTCTAGGAAGTTATGGATACGATTGGGATTGGGAAAACAAGGAAGGTGGAAAAGCAGTATCCTTTGAAGAGATTATGAGAATCGCAGAAAAAGCAAATCTAAAGGTAGAGTGGGATGATATGAGCAAAAATCCTTATATTAAATATAAGGAGAAAAATAAATCTCATGAACTGTGGTTTTTAGACAGTGCTACATTCTACAATCAATGGAAAATGGCTATTTCAAGTGGAGCTAAAGGTGTTGCATTATGGAGATTAGGTACTGAGGATCCATCTATCTGGGATATAGTGAAAGGTCATGAAACCAATAAATTACTTGCTGTAAAGAATGGATATACTACCTATTATTATGGAGAAGGAAGTATTTTTCGTACTAAAACAGATCAGCAAGAGGGAGAACGTAGCCTTGAGTTTGATAAATCTGGTTTAATTTCCGGAGAATCATATATTTCTATTCCGAAAGAATCTGAGATTGAACGTTTAAGCAAGATCTCAAAAAAAAATAAAGAGATCGTCTTAACATTTGATGACGGACCTGATCCTATATACACAAATGATGTTTTGGAAATTTTGAAAGAACATCAAATAAGTGCAACGTTCTTTATGCTTGGTAAAAATGCGCAGGATCATCAAAGTATGGTTAAGGAAATTTATAGTGAGGGTCATGAAATTGGCAATCATACATATTCCCATCCAAGTAATATTAATAAAGTATCTTATAATCAATTAAAACTGGAATTAAATACTACTCAGCGCATCATTCAAGGTATTACTGGACGTTCACCCTTATTGTACCGAACTCCCTATGGAGATGACCAGAATACATATAATGGGGATAATAAGAATACCTATGATAAATCCCATTTTCAAAGAATGATGGAGATAACCCAAATGGGATATATCACTGTGGATTACGATATTGACTCGAAGGATTGGGAGACAGACAATAGTAAAGAAATTGTAGATAATGTTATAAAAAACGCTTCTAACGGTGATATTATTTTACTTCATGATGGTGGTGGAGACAGGACAGCCACAGTTCAAGCACTACCTGAAATTATTGAAAAATTACAAAGTAAAGGTTTTACATTTGTAACAGTTAGTGAACTGATGGATACAAAAAGAGATAGCATGATGCCTACTGTTGCAAAGGTAGAAGATCCTTTGATGCAGAGTATCAAAGTTGCTTTAGTCAGTGTAGCAAGTTTTAACAATATTATTTTAATTTTAATTTTTAGTGCGTTATTTATTTTCATTGTTCGTCTTCCTATACTTTTTTACTTAGCATTTAAACATAAAAAACGTACTCAAATGTCGAGTGTAGGACATTCATTCAATCCACTTGTTAGTGTAGTAATCTCCGCCTACAATGAAGAGAAGGTCATAAAGAGAACTATAGATTCAGTTTTAAAAAGCAATTATGTAAATTTTGAAGTAATTGTTGTAGACGATGGTTCTAAAGATCAAACCTCATTGATTGTATCTGAGAATTTTGCTAATAGTGAAAAGGTTCATCTTATAAATAAGATGAACGGAGGAAAAGCCTCAGCGATTAATATGGGAATCAAAAAGGCAAATGGTGATATTATTATCGCTGTTGATGCAGATACCATTATTTCACCTGAATCTATTTCATTTCTTGTTCGTCATTTTATAGATGAAAAAGTTGCTGCCGTATCTGGAAATATTAGAGTTGGAAACATGCATAATTTATTAACGGTTTGGCAGCATGTTGAGTATGTAACAGGTTTTAATTTAGAAAAACGTGCTTTTGCTTTGCTTAATTGCGTTACGGTTGTTCCAGGAGCAATCGGAGCTTGGCGTAAACAAGTTATTGAAGAGCTTGGATATTTCACATCTGACACATTGGCAGAAGATACAGACATGTCTTTAAGAATACTATGCAAGGGATATAAAATTACCATTGAAGAACAGGCATATGCTTATACGGAGGTGCCAGAAAACAGTAAAGATTTTATTAAACAACGCTATAGATGGAACTTTGGAACGTTACAATGTTTTTGGAAGCATAAAAAAGCCTTTTGTGGAATCAAACAAAAATCATTAGGTTTTGTTGCGCTCCCTAATATGTTGCTATTTCAATTTGTATTCCCTTTGTTTGCACCATTTATAGACATTGTATTTGTTTTGGGAATGTTATCTGGGAATATAAAAAAATCATTATTTTTTTATTCTTGTTACCTTCTAACTGATTTTCTTATTTGTTTATTCGCATTCAGGTTAGAGAAGTTAAGTCTTAAACCACTAATTCTTTTGTTCTTGCAAAGAATTTTCTACCGTTACTTGTTATTATGGGTTTCTTGGAAATCTATGTTAGCTGCTATGAAAGGTACACGAGTGGGTTGGAATAAATTAAAACGCTCTGGTAATTTAGTTAGAAAGGTAGTTAAAAGGTAGGATAATTAAAATTAAATATCCATCGTTTCAAAACGTATAAAAGAAACTCAATTCACACTTGGTTAACAATAATGTAAGGACTGTTATCTTTACTGGTAACAGTCCTTTCTTACTACTACTTATTTTTGCTAGCTAAATCGGTTAGTTGAAATGTATAAAGTCGGCTGAAATTGCATCTTCAGCCGACGTTTTTGTGAGGTAAGTGGGAAGTTGCAAGAATATCGTCAGGAATACAAAAAATGAGTTGTGATCATGTTCAAATCACAGCTCATTTCTTATTTCTATAGGTTATGGTGTGGCAACTATACCTTTAGTCAATATCTATACTGCTTTTCTCGTTTTTTACACGATATGCTACATCTGGTCTGTCTGTGAAAATTCCATTTACACCGAATTTCTTAAGACTGCGCATCAATTCTTCATCATTGACGGTGTAAGGGTGAACAAGCAAGCGTGCGCGGTGCATCGAATCAATAAATTTTCGATTTACTGCTTCTACATTTACGCCGACTCCCGATGCATACTTAGTCAGTTCTCGAAGTTCTTTTTTTGAAAGCTTCGCTTCTTTGCTAAACTTATATAGTTGAATTAATGGAATGGAAGGCTCTAAAGCAAACATTTCCTTCAGACTGGGAGCGTCAAAGGATTGAATGATCACTTTAGGAGTGGCATCATCCCTATTAAGAAGGTGATGTTCCCTTAGCTGTAGCAACAGCTCTTCCTCAATACCGGGATATTCTTCAGGTGATTTCATTTCAATGTAGTAATTAATGCTGTCACCGAAGTGAAACAAAATTTCCGACAAATCAACAACTCGTAAATCTTCTAAATTGGGTAACGTGTACGCTAGATGATTTTTATGAAACTCTTTGCCAGGGAAAAGAAGTTGAATTTCATCAAACGTGACATCAGCTACTGCTTGCTGTGCATTGTGAAGCGTGACAACTGAATCATGTAAGGCCACAAGTTTTCCATCCTTCGTCATGTGCAAATCAATTTCTATGTAATCCGCTCCCATGTTTACGGCCATCTCATAAGCAGCAAGTGTATGACCTGTTGTATAGGCTGATGCGCCGCGATGGGCGATAATGAGAAAATCATAATTCGGTAAAGAAGGACGTTCAATAGGTGGTTGTTGCTGTGGTTGTTGTTGTTGTGTACATCCATACATAATCAGAAGGATTGATAGGAACATCAGTTTCTTCATGTTATTCATCCTCCAAAGTGTGGGTTGTTAATGAACCTTAATCACAATATTGTATTGGAGTGCAAAGGGAGTGAATTTAAAAGGAGCAGAGTTAAATATTGTATTGGAATTATATGATTTACAACTTGAAGTTATTTCTGATACACGCAAAAGGCGGCTGAATTGAATCTTCAGCCGCCTCATTTTATACATGTACCCGATAGTCATTTGTCTAATCAACTTGGTAATTCTCCATAAATACTACTTCACAAGTCCTATTTCATTTGGAGGCCAAAAAACAACACTGGTTTTGCCTATCATTTTATCCATTGAAATCAACCCAATAATGCGGCTGTCTTTACTATTTCTCCGATTATCCCCCATAACAAACACGTAGCCTTCAGGAATGATTGTCTCTTCAGTAAGTTCTTCAAGTGTGAAATCTTCTGTTAAAGTACCTTCACCTTCGCTGAGATCTTCTTTATTAGATTTTAAGTAAAGTTCATCCAGCGGTTCTCCATTTATATATAACTGATCGTTTTTATAGGCGACATGATCGCCTGGCAATCCAATTATTCGTTTAATGTAATCTTTATTTTCAGGTGCGTGAAATACAACGATATCATAGCGATCTGGTTCACCTATGTCGTAGCCAATTTTATTAACAATCATCCGGTCACCATCTTTAAGAGTAGGCATCATTGATTCGCCATCTACTACGATAGGTGTAAATAAAAAATAACGAATTAGCCCGGCAAGCGCAAATGCAACGAGTAATGCTTTTGTCCATTCCCAAAACTCGTTTTTCTCTTTTTTAGTTTGTTCCATTTTGTTTGCCCCCAAAGCTATACTTTTATTTGTTTAGTTTATTGAGCATGACGTGGTAGCGCGAGTCAGAGGCAGGTTTATGTTTGGCAATGTAAGTTTCCAGCTGCTGGATAAGTTGGTTACGTTTACGTTCAATAAGAATGATTTTTTCTTTCATGAGTTGACGTTTGGGTGTTAGTACTTCGGCGGTTGGATCAAGTTTTTCAATCATTTCATATTCGGAAACTTGGCTCATCAGCCGGCCGTGTTTCGTGTTGTAATGTTCAATAGAGCGGTCGAGTTTTTGTCGATTTTTTGCTTCAATTATTTTTGAAAAGAAGGACATGGCGCGTCACCTTTCGTGTTAGTTAAATTTTGGTTGGGACGATTTTAATTAGTGGTCAGTGTGTCATTCTATGTGCAAAAACCTATGCATCAGATTTTTTCGCTTTCTTCCATTGGGAGTAAATATCATATGATGCTAAAAGTAAAGCCATCCAAAGAAAAACATTAGTAAATGCAATCCCAACTGTTGATTTCCCTCCTAGGAAAGTTAACAATACCATTAAGAAAAGGAGATATATAGTGGAAAGTAGCATCCACTTGAATATTTCTAAACTAGAAGGATTTATATAGCGTCTAAATAAAATACTGAAGACAAATAGAACAATAAGAAGAATGAGAAAACCTTTTGGAATTGTACGAGCAAGTGGAAGGTTTGGAAAGTAATCAAAAATCAACAACAGTGAAATAGATATCAAAGCAATAATGTCCAAAAGTTTTAATAATTTCATAGTATTGCATCTCCTGTGGAATTATATTTTCCTTTTTAAATAAAGCTGAATTAGATCAATATCCCCGTCAGTAATATGTTCTAGATTTTCGATTGAATGTAGGATTTCTAACAGTTGTTTATCATGGGATAATGTAGTTTTTTGCCCGAAATAACTCGAAATTGCACTTGTTAATGTACCTATAACGCCTATGCCAATAAACATTAAAAAAACAGCTAGGATACGTCCTATTGGTGTTGTAGGTGAAATATCTCCATATCCAACGGTAGTGGTTGTGACAATAGCCTACCAGAGAGCATCAGAAAAAGTATTGATTGATGGTTCGACTAAAATAATTGGGATAGGAACGATAAATAACAATCCCACTGTCACGGTCAAAAGTTTGTCTAACCCATTAGTTTTTAGAATACTATTGATGGGTTTTAAGTAATGTGAGGCAATTCCAATCAAGCGAATAACACGAAAAACACGAATGAATCGTGCTATGCGAAAAATTGAATCAAATGGAATGATGGCAACAAGTTCAAACGGATGTTGCTTTACATATTGCCATTTCTTTTTCGATAGAAAGAAACGAGTACTATAATCAACTACGAAGACCACCCAAATAATCCAATCATAAATAATAAATCGACTATTTTCTGAAAGGCCAAAGAATATAGAAATAAGAACAAGAACCAGCATAAATACTTCATAAATAATGATGATTTTCTTCATGTGCATAACCACCTAGACGGATATGATTACAGTTTACATTTATTATACAGGTAAATAATACTTTTTTTGCCAAATGAAATATTTAAAATCACTTTATTTTTGAGCTTGGAAATCGGGTTGTAGCTTAATTTGATAACTGGTAAGCGGAAGTTGGTTGAACTATTATATATATCCGAAATTTATCTTTGTGTCGTTAAAAAATAGATTCAAAAAAATTAATTTGTCCTAGTCTCTGTCTGTGATGTTACTTAGACTATCTGGTTTTTATTCCTAAGTGTTAATAGAAAGAAGTAGTAATAAATAAAAATAAACCACTGTTATCAGAAAGTTATGATTTATACTAGTTGACAGGGGGGGCTGCAAATGAAAACTAATGTCAACATACAAAAGACAGAGAGTCTAGCACGAAATATGATTTTGTTCATCTCTATTTTAGGCATCTTGGTTTTTATGAAATTTGGTTTAATGGAATTGACTGTCCTCAATGAACCTCTTATTTTCGGATTTTTAATACTATTCCTTTTTATTGTAGAGTTATATCCGATGCCTGTTTGGCGCGGTTTTACCACGATAAGCTTTCCCCTCGTTTACACCATATACATAATGCATGGATTGGGATATAG
Source organism: Paenisporosarcina sp. TG-14 (assembly GCF_000297555.1). Lineage (NCBI taxonomy): Bacteria > Bacillati > Bacillota > Bacilli > Caryophanales > Caryophanaceae > Paenisporosarcina > Paenisporosarcina sp. TG-14. The sequence continues at coordinate 22,430 of NZ_AMGD01000024.1, read as the reverse complement.
CATAGTGGCCTATGCACTTATTGTTTGTACGATAAATTTGTTAAAACGACGCCCGTTAAGAATTGTTTTTTTCAATCCAGCTCAGCTTATCATTAGCTTCGTTAGTGCGCATTTAATTGCTATATCTGTTCTTCCATTGGTACCCCTAGACAATTATTCCTTGCTGATCCAAGGGATTATTCAATTTATCTTAATAATTTTACCTTTTTATGTAATCAATAATTTAATTGTCGACTTTATTTTAACCGTTAGGCCCCAGCCTTATTTGTATAAAGTCTGGAAACAAAAGTCTTTGCAGGAATTAAATAGTTTCTTCATTTCCTTTGTGTATCTCGTCCTTTTTTATGTATTAGGAAGCCAGAATAGAGGAGATATTGATGTTATTTCCTTTTTCTTCTTTTTTTCACCACTAGTGGCATTGGCCTTACTAAGTTCTATCATTGTTCGATTGAAAAAAGAAAAGGCAAGGCTAAAAGCTCTTTTTAATATATCGACAGAGCTAAATAAAAAGATTGCAACAGAAGAGTGGCTCAGCTTTCTAGAGAACAATTTACAGCAGTTTATCGATGTTGACGCATGTGCTTTATGGATTAAGAAAAACAATACCTGGCAATTGAAATTTGCATCAGGACTGTCGAAAAATCATCAAGAAAAACTAGAAGAAGCAAAAGCCGCATTTGATAACATTAGGCAGCTAACGATCTTTCATGATGCAAAAAAAGATGGTGGGCCTGCCTCAGGAATTTTTGATAAAGAATTTCGCACCTTCTTATATGCCCCTTTATTAATTGATGAAGAGGTAGTTGGTCTATTTATTTTTGGACGCAGTAGAACTAAAAGTTTTAATGAAGAAGATATTCAACCTGCAGCGACTATTGCTAATCAATTGGCTGTGTTAATTAAAACGAAGATGCTAATAACACAACAGGAGAAAACGATTATTCTAGAAGAAAGAAACCGGATTGCTAGGGAGATTCATGACGGAGTGGCACAAACACTTGCAGGTGCAGTCATGAAGTTGGAAACAGCCGAACGAAAATTCAGTAAAATGCCAAATGACTCGCTTCGTCTTGTTCGAGAAAGTAAAGAGAAATTACGGCAAAGTTTGAAAGAAGTAAGGGAATCCATTTATGCTCTTCGTCCTTATCCAACAGAAAGAGTAGGCTTGCAAGCTGCCATTTCTTCGCGAATTACGGTAATACAAAAAGAACATTCAATTAAAATTGAACTGGAGATACGAGGTAGAGAATTTGCTCTAAGCTCAATGGCGGAGAAAATTATTTTCGACATTTTTCAGGAAAGCTTCCAAAATGCGGTCAAACATTCACAAGCTAATAAGATTGTTGTTCTTTTAAGCTATCAAAAAGAGCATGCGTTATTAAAAGTGAAGGATGACGGTATAGGCTTTTCTCTATATAATGCAATGCTTAAAGCACGTAAAGAGCCACATTTCGGTATTCTTCATATGAATGAAGCTGCAGAGAAAATTAGTGCTTCACTGCAGGTAGAAAGCAGGGAGGGTACTGGAACAGAAATTGTTCTGAGCGTGCCGAAGATGGGAATTGAAGGGGGAAACTTGGATGATTAAACTCATGTTGGTCGATGATCATGCCGTACTACGCGACGGTTTAAAAAATATATTGGATATGGAAACGGATATTGAGGTGATCGGTGAAGCTGTTTCAGGAAATGACGCTCTTGAAAAAGTTGGAGTCCTTTTACCAGATGTGATTTTAATGGACATTAATATTCCAGATAAAAACGGGATTGAAGTCACCGGTATTATAAAAAATGACTATCCAGATATTAAAATTTTGATGTTAACGATGTATGACCATGATGAATACTTTATGTCAGCAATCCGCGCGGGAGCTGATGGTTACTTGCTTAAAGATGCACCTTCTCAGCATGTGGTTGATGCGATACGTTCCGTGTCGAAGGGACAGTCGGTCATTCAATCATCCATGACAAAAAAGTTTCTTAGCTTTAATCAGCCTGAGCCGGTCCAGAGCAAAGAAGATACGCTTACGGTAAGGGAAAAGGAAGTACTGCTTTGTCTAGTTCAAGGCATGAACAACAAGGAGATTGCTCAAGCTCTTTTTATAAGTGATAAGACAGTAAAAATCCATGTCAGTAAAATCTTCAAAAAACTAGATGTAAAGAGCCGAACACAAGTAGTGATTTATGCCGTGCAAAACCAGCTCGTTCCGTTGTCGTAATACTTTAGTAGTAGCAAAAATAGTACCTTTGCTAGTTTAAGATACAGCCTCTGTAGAATAGGACTTTTTATGAATGGATGCCATACTGGTATTAAAGAATGAATATTCAGAGAAAGAGGAGATTTTATGAAGGTTTTATCTGCATTAATGACACTAAGTCTAATTTTCGGTTCATTTGTAGTAGCGCCGTTTGAGACTGTAAGTGCTGTTACCACTTCGCCAGCGGTTGTGGATCCTAAATTGACTGAGCTTCTCGATACTACAGTTGCTGCACAGGAGGTCATTGTTACCTTTAAGAAAGACAGTGAATCACAAGCGGAAATTTTAAATATCTTGAAGGATGTCGGTATTTCTGCAGGCATAGTATTGAAGGAACTGCCGATTGCTGGAGTCATAGCAACAAAAACACAGGTAGAAACACTTGCTACTAATGAACATGTTTTCTCTATTTATGAAAACAAGGAATTACAGTATGAAAATAAAGAGGCAACTGAATTGACGGGTGTCGACCAACTTCGTGCCGATGAACATGTACGAAATGCAAATGGTGATTTGCCTGTAACAGGTAAAGGAATTGGTGTTGTCATTAATGACAGTGGAGTTGATGCCACACATAAAGATCTTGAATTTGGTTCTCATGTCGTTCAAAATGTTCTTGGTGGTGCGAACTTACACGCACAAAGTGAGCTTCTTCCGATTACTTATGTAGAAAATGTACCAAACACAGATACAAGCTCAGGGCATGGGACGCATGTTGCAGGAATTGTAGGAGCTACAGGAACGATGTCAGATGGAGAATATGAAGGTGTTGCACCTGGAGCACAATTGGTTGGATACGGCTCGGGCACAGCAGTAGCGATTCTAGATACGTTAGGAGCGTTTGACTATGCTCTGACTCATCAAGCTCAGTACAATATTCGGGTTATCACGAATTCATGGGGAGATACAAGTGATTCAGGCACTGATTTTGATCCATACAATCCGATAAATGTAGCTACAAAAACACTTTATGACCGTAATATTATTACAGTTTTCTCTGCAGGTAATTCTGGCCCAGGAGATTCAACAATTTCTGGGAACTATAAAAAAGCGCCATGGGTTATTACAGTTGCTGCTGGAACGAAACAAGGTCAGCTAGCTAATTTTTCATCTCGTGGGGTGAAGGATAAAGGTGGAACCGTTATAGTAGATGGTGAGACATGGAACTGGGAGGACCGTCCGACTGTCACTGCTCCTGGACAGGACATTGTTTCCACACGAGTCATTTCACCGTTACCCTTATTAGGATCACCGGATGACATTGCAAATATTCCACCTGAATACATTCCTTTTTACACAACAATGAGTGGAACTTCTATGGCAGCACCACATGTAGCGGGCATCGTCGCTCTTCTATTAGAAGCGAATCCACAGCTTACACCACTTGAAGTAAAACAACTGATTGAACAGACGGCTACTGACATGCCAGATTATGAAACATGGGAAACAGGATCTGGTTACGTTAATGCCTATGCAGCTGTTGAGGGCGCAATTAATATGAATCAGTCCATTAATGCAAATGCAAAAGTGAAAAAGAGTAAATAAGCTAATCACTAAACTAAATATTATCAATGAAATCCTCCGCAGGCTTATGCGGAGGATTTTTTTAGCGGTATAAGAAAGCGAAAATAACACTGAATCGGTCGCTTTATTACTTAATTTAATGGATCTGCTATATTGCTATGAAGAATTTCTCCATTGTAACGTGTCTCGCATCGTCAAAAGCTATTGGTCTAGTGTCGAGCGATAGCTCAGTTGTAATTATTGGCGGTGACGTAGTGATCATGGAAGGAAACGTTGTAAAATCGCGATCCATATTGTAATAGTTAAATTTAGGAATTTAATTAACAGGTTATTCCCTTTCCGTTTAGAAACTCTACTACTTTTGTACGACATAAAGATAGTACATTTACCGAGATAATTTACGTCCTTTGCTGAATAGTAATAGTGATGTAATTTTCAGATAATAAGAGTACGAAGAAAATATGAAAGGAAGTTTTATTATGAAAAGAATAATTTATAGTTTCATATGCATAATGATGTTTACAGCTGTTCTGTTTAACGGTACTCAGCCAAGCTATGTAAAGGCAGCATCTACAGTGAAGATCGACAGTAAGCTGTCGGAAGTTCTAGAAACAGCAACTGATCCTATACAAGTTATTGTTACTTTTGAAGGGAATGGCGCACCAACAAGTGAACAGCTAAACCTTTTAAAAGGGCATGACATTTCAACTGGGGTAACAATGAAGTCCTTGCCAATAGCGGGTGTCTTGGCTACGAAGGAACAAATTAATAAGTTAGCGACGGAAGATGGAGTTAAATCTCTCTACCTAAATAGTCAATTAAACTACTTTAATTACGACGCAAATCAATTAACTGGTGTAGACAAGGCTCGCACCGATGATGAGATGAAAAAGGCAAATGGAGGATTTCCAGTAAGTGGAAAAGGAGTGGGTGTTGTTGTCAATGACAGTGGTGTTGACGGAACACATAAAGATCATGAACTTGGAAAAAATCTTGTGCAAAATGTTATGGGAAGCACAAACTTAAATAGCTTTGCACCAGAGCTATTACCTATTACTTACACAGAAAATGTGCCAAATACTGATACGAATTCTGGGCATGGTACGCATGTAGCTGGGACAGTCGGCGGGACAGGTGCAAGCTCAGGCGGGAAATATGAAGGAGCGGCTCCAGGGGCTGATCTAGTTGGATATGGATCTGGTGCAGCATTGTTTGTCTTAGATGGAATTGGTGGATTTGATTACGCAATCACTCATCAAACACAATACAACATACGTGTAATCACCAACTCATGGGGGTCTTCGGAAGATTTCGATCCTAATCATCCAATCAACGTTGCAAGTAAGGCAGCTTACGACCGTGGTATAACAGTTTTATTTGCCGCAGGTAACGAAGGACCAGGGGAAGATACGCATAATCCTTATGCAAAAGCGCCATGGGTCATCTCAGTTGCAGCGGGTGAAAAAGACGGTAAGCTAGCTGGTTTCTCTTCAAGAGGAACGAAAGACGTTGGAGGAACATTTGAATTGGACGGCAAGACGTGGACTTGGGAAGACCGACCAGCATTAACTGCACCTGGCGTTGATATTATTTCAACTCGTGTCATTGCCCCGGTTTCATCATTAGGAGCAACAGCAGATGTTGAAATGATTGAACCAGCTTTTTTACCTTTTTATACGACGATGAGCGGAACGTCGATGGCGACGCCTCATGTGGCTGGAGTCGTGGCTTTACTGCTTGAAGCTCAACCAAATCTATCACCAGACGAAATTAAGCAAGTGTTGCAAGAAACAGCAACGAACATGCCTGGCTATGAAACATGGGAAGCGGGAACAGGTTATCTGAATGCCTATGCGGCACTTGATAGCGTCATGTTCGGAAATTTATATGGAAGTACGCTCAATAACAATCAAGAATTTAATAGCAATGTAGATACAACTAACGAAAAAACGTCTTTTGAGGTAGCTTACAATCCTGCTACATTAGATTCAAATAGCTCTACTTTTCAAGTTGAAGAAGGAATCGCTCAACTAACTGCGAAGGTTAATGGCAAAGGGGTTCTAGAGGAAACTGGAAATCCAATTAATTTAGTCTTAATCGCTCCAGATGGCACTGAGTACAGCTCAGGAGTGAGCCTGTTGTTCCCACTTAATACAGATCGGACGGTTTCGGTTAACTCACCGAAATCGGGTGAATGGAAATCTGAAATCCGTGGATTAAGAGGAGACGAAGCTAATCCAGTTGGAATTGCCCTTCCTGAGACCGTAAAAGGGTCACTCACTTTATCAAAAGTGAGTGGTTTTACCGGCTTATCTGATATTGAAGGACACGCTGCAGGCTCAGCGATAAAAATGGCTGTAAACGAAAGGTTAATAGATGGATATGCAGATGGATCATTTAAACCGAACCAAAATCTCGTGCGTAACGAATTGGCACGCTCGCTTGTTATGGGGACTGGTATTCGCCAAAGCCAAGCAGCAGCTCCTAAAGATGTGAAGAGCTCTGATGTCCCATTTATTCAAGCTGTAGTTTCAAAAGGCGCATCAATACGTGATATCGGTTATAGCAAGAACGGGGTAATGCAACTTAACTCAACTGGTCAATTCAATCCGAGTGGAGAAGTTAACAGAACTGAACTTGCATACTCACTCGTTCAAGCTTTGGGCTTGGAAAAAGAAGCACGTGAGCATACCGGTGAAGTAACAGTACTTTATAATGATGAAAGAATTACCATCAATGATAGCGGAACAATTTCACAAGCAATGAAAGGTTATGTACAAGTTGCTTTAAACTTAAATATCTTGAATGCTACCTTTAATGTGGAACAAGGTCCATATGATTTAGAGCCAACAATCCAAGCAATATTTAAACCTGAAACTAATGTAACAAGAGGAGATTATGCTGTCGCAGCCAGCCGATACTATGAAGCCTGGTTTGCACATTGATAAGGGTTTTTCACACCCTGTAGTCTAACCCAATTTCCTTACATTGTTAAAACGCCATCGAAATTAGTACTTGTAAAAGTACTGATATCGCTGGTTTTTTGTTTGTGGATTATTATAAAGAGGGAATTACAATCAAAAGAGTTTAATCGTGTACTAAAAAACATGCAGCAGAGTGTTTAGATATGAGTAAGGAGTTGCAAGAACGAGCAATCAACTTGATCAATTCTAATAAACCTATTACAAGCCAATTAATTAAGGAACAATTCCATAAAGGCAATATACTTAATCGTTAATTTTCGCTGGTATTGTATCTTCAGCCGTTTTTGTGTGTTCTAGGAGTCAATTTATTAGTTTTCCAAAACTAATGAAATTGATCTAAAAATTAGCTATTGAAGGACATTGGAATGCGCTGGTCGAAGATGTGAGGGAGGAGTGAATATTCGGAGGAAGGACTACCTGTTTATGGCGATTAATAGTGGAACTCATTATTAATCCACGCCTGCGGTCTCATTCCGTATTGTAAGGGGGAAAGTAAGTGAATCATTTACAAAATAAAATTGCTCTTATTACTGGTGCAAGTAGTCAAAGAGATGTGGGGTCGGCCATCTGCAGAAAATTAGCAAGCCAAGGTATAGATATTTTCTTTACTCATTGGGGTTCTGCTCCGGATTGGTCCGAGAATTTTCAAAAAGAGATTACGAAATTAGGCGTACGCTGCGAAAGCATGGAAATTGATTTGTCTGATGCAAATGCAGTATATGAAATATATGATACCATTGCAGGTAAATTAGGATTTCCTTCAATTTTAGTTAATAATGCGGCGCATTCGACAAGTGATGGTTATATGGAGTTGGATGCTAAAACTCTCGATGATCATTATACAGTCAATATGAGGACAACTTTTCTTCTATGTGTAGAATTCGCTCGTCGCTATAAGGAATTGAATCTGGAGACAGGAAGAATCATTAATATGACTTCAGGCCAAGGGTTAGGTCCAATGCCCGGTGAGTTAGCTTATATTGCCACTAAAGCTGCAATTTCAGCTTTTACTGAGTCATTATCAGTAGATCTTGCCCCAATAGGAATTACGGTTAACGGTGTAAACCCTGGTCCCACCGATTCAACTTGGATGACAGAAGAAATAAGGGAGAATCTATTACCTAAATTTAAGATGGGGAGAATTGGGCTTCCTGAAGATGCCGCACGACTAGTAGCTTTTCTTGCTAGTGACGATGCAAAATGGATAACTGGTCAAATTATTAATTCAGAGGGAGGGTTTTACCGTAGTTAGTCCCAGTTATCATAGAATGAAAAAAAGACTTACCCGAGGGTAAGTCTTTTTCACTAAACGAAACTTATTTGATTTGGATTAACTTTTCTATGGTGATACTTGGATCATCTGTCAAAGTGGCAGATAAGACGAGGTATTTATTTACATAGCTAGAATCACTGCCAACGTTTACTGTTGCACTATTTCCTGTGACTTCAGTGATACTACCCATGGTTGGTGTAGAGTCGTCTTGGTTTCTCAAACTCCATTGGACAGATTGGTCAAACACTTCTATACCATTATCAAATATTTGACTGCTGTAAGATGCGCTGTGCCCAAGTTCTAAAGTTGGGTTTCCTGTAGTAGCAATAGAATAATTATGAGCCACAGGTTCCACTGAAGGAGCTACAACTGTACTTTTAATTAAAGTGACTGCAGTCTGTGCAAATAGTCGGCCATTTATCGATGCATTAGTGCCCATAGTGATATTTGTCTTACCAAGTACGATTCCTTCAAAATGTGAATTGGTTCCAATCGAAACGGTTTCAGATGATTGCCAGAAGATGTTCTTGGCTTGTGCTCCACCCGTTAGAATAATTTTTGTGCCATTGGCTTGAGTAATTCCTTTAGCTATTTGGAAAATAAACACATCGTTTGGTCCACCATGGAGAGTAACATCCGAATTTATTAAAACACCGGTGCCCCATTTGTAAACACCAGCTGTAAGTGTTTGACCGCTAATGTCTCCAGTATAAAGTTCTGTATAATCGGCAGCTCTGCCAGCAGCGTCACTATACGCTGTTTCCATGTTGCTTACCGCTGTAGTAAGGTAACTCGGAGTTGGAGAAGCATAGTCTGAAGCGTATGCCTTCCCAGTAAATTGAGTGGATTCTGAAAATTCATTAGTAGCATCAATTGTCAGAGAAAATCCAGTAATGGCTGTAGAATTAATTGGGCTAACGCCTATATTTCCAGTGATTGCAGAATTGGGTACGGTAGAAATTCCTGATTTTGATAAAATAGCAAAATTGCCAGCCAGGCCTAGGTTTACTGGAGCGGGTCCAACTGATGGAGTTGCACTTAAAGCAGTTGAATAAGTACTTTCCCCAACTGTGTTTGCAGCAGATACTTTGAAATAATACAATGTACTATTTGTTAGTTCAGTCACATCATAAGTTGTTGAAGCAGGAGTGCTAATTAAATTATAAGTTAAACCGTCTAGTGATTGATAAACATTATAATAGGTAGCTCCTGTAACTGACGCCCAAGTCAAATTGACTTGTGAATCTCCAGAAGTAGCAACAAGGTTTGTTGGTTCTGCGAGATCTGTCGATGTTTCTGTCGGAGTAGCAGCAAATGCTAAGCTAAATGAATGTAATACCATGCTTACAACTAATAAAAGTGACAATAAATGTTTGAATGATTTGTTTTTCATAATAATTCCTCCAATATTTTGGTATTTATTTAATAATAATTACTTTATTATACATTATATTCTAAAATATAGTTATTATAATAAAATTTTCTTTTTATACTTATATTCCCATAAAAATAGTTTTAAAAGATAGATGGTAATATAATATGGATTCAAGAGTCGATTGTTTTCCTATTTAGGCGTGTGTCTGGCTGTGGCACAAAGTGACTTTCTTTTAATTATTAGAAGGTAACGCGTGTTTGTCTGCCAATGTTAGAGTGTTGATGTATGAATAATCATCAAAGTGTTTAAGGGGGTAATGGGATGTTATCGATTCAATGCACGAAGAAGCTAGGGGATTATTTGAAGAAGGATTTGCAGGAGAAACCACATGCTGATCAGGATTTGTTCTATTCATGGCATTCGCATTTGTTCGTACTTAATCGTAAGAAGTACATAGTGGTCATGAACAGTAAGACACGCTACCATTTTGTGTTGGGTCCATTGCTTGCCAAGGATTTGAAAGGTTTGGACAATATGATTTGTGTTGGAATCCGGGAGAATTTGGCGGCAGATGGTGTGACCCCGAATCAGATTGAGCAGTATATGGAGCATGCGGAAGTGCTCCGTTATATGAAGACGAGTCAGCGCGCTATTATTGGCCAGATGAACGAGGCGATTCTCTTTATTAATGCCTGGTTTGAGAATAAAGGTATTTTGGACCTATTTATGTTGAATCGTAAATTAAATAAGTTTGTTATGTTGAAGCTCCCGTTGACTTATTCGGGTAGGACGATGGTTAAAGAGATGGACAATCAATATTCTTGATGTTGTTGGTTAATGAATGAAGAATTTCTTTCCACACGACTCAGGAATTTTCTGTATTACTATCATTTGTAATTAAAAAAGACCTTTTGGGAGTTCAATTGAACTGTTGAAAGGTCTTTTTTTAATGAGATAAGAAAATATAAATTTGGAACTCCCCTTAGAACTTGTCTAGAAAAAAACGAATATATAATTTCATATTTTATCTATTCCAACTTGAGCACTAAGACTAACTAAAAAGTATCAGATGAACGTTTTTCGGTTTTTCTTAAACACAAACCAAAGCAAATTCCAATTAAAATTCACTAAATATTTATTAAATTCAAAAAACTATTGAAATTTGTATAAATAAGTGTTTTAATTATGGAAAGATTTCACTTGTCACATATGTGATAAGTGAAAGAATAGGTGGGATATTTCGTGAATGTTGAAAAGATTACTACAAAGAAAGTATCTCAAACGGTTGCAGAAGAAATTGAAAAGCTAATTGAAAAGGGATCGTTTAAGGCCGGCGAGATGCTGCCATCAGTTCGTGAACTTTGTGAATTATTTGGGGTTGGACGCTCTTCTGTCCGAGATGCAATCACAACACTAAGTGGAAAAGGAATCGTTTACGTGAAGCAGGGAGAAGGAACGTTTATTTGTGAGTTTGATCCATCAAAATTATTTAACTATCATCTATTGCTTCCAAGCTCTAAAGAAATCATCGAACTATTTCAAGTAAGAAAAATTTTAGAAACTGGAATAGCCGAAAAATCTGCAATTCACAGGTCAGAGCAGGATTTGCTGAAGATGGAAGAGTGTATTTACAACCAATCAGTGAATAAATGGGAATCTGATTACCAATTTCATATGGCGATGGCTAAATCAACAGGTAATGAAATTTTAATACAGTTCATGCAATTTATCTCTGCCACGACAAAAAAAGCAATGATTGATTTTCATCAATACATACAGAAAAACCCTGAAACGGTTAAAAAGATAGATAACCAACATCTTCAAATCTATGAAGCAATTAAAGAAAGAGAATCGGCTAGAGCGCATAGGATGATGAGCGAGCATTTGAATTTTGTTGAAGAGGAGATGTTGCAAAGCTACATTTTGCAACAGTCATCGCATGAATAGGAAAGAATTTCAGTTAAGCGAATGTTAGTAGAATTTAAAGAACGAGCATTTGTAATGAAAAAACAAGTGGAGGTGTTTGTATTTTGAACGTTACAGATCTATTAACAGACTTGAAATCAATTATTTCTGAGGAACAAATTAAAGGTGGAGAAGATGTAAATCATCCACTTGGTAACGGGGGGCAGGTGACCGTTTTTCCAACTTCAGAAGAAGAGATTGCGGCTATCTTAAAATACGCCAACACTCATGGGAGAAAAATATCAGTGATGGGTGGAGGAACGAAAAGAGGATTTGGTGGCTTAATTGAATCTGCTGATATCCTTCTCTCAATGGTCAATCATAAAGGAATTGTCGAGCATGAAGTAGGTGACATGACCCTGACCGTCAAGGCCGGAACACCCTTTAAACAATTGCAAGAATACTTAGCGATCCACAAGCAACAAATTTCTCTAGATCCTGCTTGGCCTGAGATTGCCACGATTGGTGGAATCATTGTAGCAAATGAAAGCGGTCCCAAACGGCTTGGATATGGTTCTTCGCGGGATGTAGTAATTGGACTTAGAAATATTTATCCAGATGGCAGTATCATTCGTTCAGGTGGTAAAGTCGTAAAAAATGTTGCTGGTTATGATATGAACAAACTTTTTATCGGTGCAATGGGAACACTCGGAGTTGTTTCAGAGGTAACTGTAAAGCTTCGTCCTCTCGCAAAATTTGAAAGTCTTATTCTACTATCTTTCCCAGAAGGAAATCTTGATGCGATCAGAACATTTTCAAAAAGTCTATTAGATTCAACAATGGAACCAGTCACTCTAGAACTATTAAGCCCTTCTTTATCAGAAAAGCTAACTGGTCAATTTACTTATACATTAGCAATGAGTTTTGAGGATGTTGAAAGTTCGGTCCATTATCAAGAGGGATTTGTCAAAAGTATGCAGCCATCCGATACAAATATGAGCATTCTTTCCCAACAAAAAGCCCATATATTTTGGAATCAGTTTTACACAATCTGTCCAAACGGAGCCGACGTACTTTCAGGAAAGAAGACTGAGGCAGCTTTGAAAATTGGGGTAGTTAACTTGGATGTTCTTCAGGTGATAAAAGAAAGCGAGCTCTTAAAGGATCCTTTCGGTTTAATGGTGGAGGCGCATGGGGGACTTGGTCATGGATTATGCCAAGTAAATCTAAAAGGCTCTAGCGAAGATATCGTATTAGCCATTCATCACCTACGAGAATTTGTTACTAAACTTGGTGGTTACGTGGTTGTAAAGCATTTGCCTTTAAATCTCCGTAAGAAAGTAGATGTTTGGGGAGATAAACCTTCCTATTTGTTCTTACTAGAAGGAATTAAGTCGAAGGTTGATCCAAACAAGATTCTTAATCCTAAACGATTCGTTGGAGGGATATAAAAATGAGTGTAAAAGAACTTGATTTACTTAAAGTTCCAGCATGTCAAACAGACAAAAGTTTAAGTTTAAGCAACTATCTTTGGAGAGATAAACCAGACGAAAATAAATGGGCAGATTGTACACATTGTGGAATGTGTTTGGAATCTTGCCCTACCTATGAACTCACCGGACAGGAGCAACATTCTCCCCGTGGACGTGTCCATCTCATTAAATCAGTGGCGGAAGGGAAGATGGAAGTAAATAAGCAATTTGCGAATTCTGTTTTTGCCTGTCTTGACTGTCGTGCATGTACAACAGCTTGCCCTGCAAATGTCGATGTAGGTGGATTGATTGAAGAGGCACGGGGTCAAATTCGTCAGGCGATGCCATTAACAGGAATGAAAGGGGTGGTAAGTAAATTCTTTCTTCAGGGCCTGTTTCCTCATCAAAATCGACTAAATTCACTCGGTAGTTTTCTGAGGTTTTATCAAAAAAGTGGCATTCAAAAAATTGTTCGAAAAACAAAGCTGATTAAAGTTATGCCTAGGCATTTGGTCGAAATGGAAGCGATAATGCCAAAAGTAAACCAATCCGTTCGTGAAAAATATAAAAATCAAAGTGTTGTCAAAGCTAAGGGTGAAAGTAAGAACGAAGTGGCATTATTAACTGGTTGTGTAATGGATGTCATGTTCAGTGATATTAATGAATCGACGATCAATGTCTTAACACGCAATGGAAATGATGTGAAGATTCCGCAAAACCAAACATGCTGTGGTGCTCTTCACGTTCATGCTGGAGACCGTGACACAGGAAGAAAGCTTGCGAAGCAGAATATAGAAGCATTCAAAGATTCAGGGAAAATAATTGTGAATGCTGCTGGATGTGGCTGCATGCTGAAGGAATATGCAGAACTTTTCAGGGAAGAAGAACCAGAATGGCACGAAAAAGCCCAAGTGTTTTCAGCAAAAGTAGAAGACATTACTAAATACCTTCATGACACGGGCTATGAAAAACCAAAAGCACAACTAAACAAACGTATTACCTATCACGATGCTTGTCATTTAGCACATGGTCAAGGTGTACGTCAGGAACCGCGGGACATTCTCCTGAATATCCCAGGTGTCGAAATGGTCCATATGCCAAACGCAGATCGATGCTGTGGAAGTGCTGGTATTTACAACATTACGAATCCGGAAATGGCAGGAGATATCCTGGAAAATAAGATGAAGAATGTCCCTGAAGACGTCGAGATGATTTCAATGGGAAATCCTGGTTGCATGCTTCAGATGGCAATGGGCGTAGAGAAATATGGAAGAAATCAAAAAGTAGTTCATACAATTCAACTATTGGATTGGGCATATCAAAAAGAGGATGGCTTAGAGGGGGGAGAGAATTGGCAGTAAAAGGGATTGAAACAAAGGATAAACATATAAATAATCTAGCCACTATTGTTGGGAGTGCACGTTCAATTCTATATCATATGGAAGATTTGCTAGCGTATGAATGCGATGGGTTTACCATTCATAAGCATTCGCCGAAAGCAGTTGTGTTTCCAAAAGATACACAGGAAGTGGCCAAGCTCGTAAAGTACTGTTCTGACAATCAGCTTCCTTTCCTTGCCCGCGGAGCAGGTACGGGACTTAGTGGAGGAGCGACTCCACTAAATGGAGAGGTTATTATTAGCTTAGTCAAAATGAAAAAGCTGTTAAGTGTCGATTTAGAGAACAGGCGTGCAGTCGTGGAGCCAGGTTACATCAATCTTAAGTTAACAAACTCAATCTCTGACAAAGGGTATTATTATGCACCAGATCCTTCAAGCCAGTCTTGCTGCACAATCGGGGGGAACGTAGCCGAGAATGCAGGCGGAGCTCACTGTCTCAAATATGGGGTAACAACAAACCATATTCTTGGTCTGGAAGTTGTCTTGCCGAATGGAGAAATTATCGAATTAGGGGAAAATGGAATTCCTGATGCGCCAGGCTACGATTTACTTGGTCTCCTAACGGGTTCGGAAGGTACTTTGGGGATTGTCACTAAAATAACCGTGCGCATTTTGAAAAATCCTGAAGGCAAGAAAACAGTGCTTGCTTATTTTGATAGTGTTGCCGATGGAAGTCAGGCAGTGTCTGATATTATCTCAGCAGGCATAGTTCCTGCAGCTCTTGAAATGATGGATAAAACAGCAATCGAAGGTGTTGAAGCCGCCGCCTTTCCTGTTGGGCATCCTAAGGACATCGAGGCCGTTTTGCTGATAGAAGTGGATGGAATTTCAGCAGGAATTGATGAGCAAATTGATCAAATCCTCGAAGTTTGCACGAACAGAAACGTTCGGGAAGTAAGAGCGGCTAAGGATGAAGAGGAAAGAGCGAGCTGGTGGGCAAATCGTAAAACTGGATTTGGCGCAATGGGAGCGATTTCACCGGATTATTTAGTACAAGATGGCGTTATTCCTAGAAGTAAGCTGCCTGAAGTGTTAAACAAAATCAATCAAATTAGTAAAGAATCAGGTCTACGTATTGCTAATATTTTTCATGCTGGCGATGGCAACCTTCATCCGCTTGTATTATTTGATGCTAGGGTTGCAGGACAAACTGAAAAGGCAATCGAGGCAGGAAGTGCTTGTCTACAAGCATGTGCCGATGTTGGTGGAACGATTACTGGAGAGCATGGAGTTGGAATCGAGAAAAGAGAAGAAATGCGTTTTGTATTCAAGGATGAAGAAATTATCGCCCAGACAAATATCCGAGAAGTGTTCAACCCACATAATCTATTAAATGCTGGAAAATTATTCCCTACGCCAGGACGCTGTGGGGAAGTTAAGAGAGTGATGAAAGAAGCGGTCTTTTCTTAAAGTAAAATAGTAAAAAATAAAAACAGGTATTTTAAAGGAGGAAATTATAAAATGGTAAACTATGTAAAAGAAAGTAATCTTCAAGTGGCGCCCATTCTCTATGATTTTATTAATTCAGAGGCTCTTCCAGGTAGCGGAATAGAAAAAGAGCTTTTCTGGTCAGGCTTTTCAAAGCTTGTACATGACTTAACTCCAAAGAACAAAGAATTATTAGCTAAACGAGAAGAAATTCAAAATAAAATAAGTGGATGGCATATTGAAAATAAAGAGTTTAATTTGGGCAAATATAAATCATTTTTGGAAGAGATTGGCTACCTAGAACCAGAAGTAGATGATTTTCAGATTACGTCTGAATCGGTCGATGATGAAGTTGCAGTTCAAGCGGGACCTCAGCTAGTAGTTCCAGTAAATAATGCGCGATATGCGATTAATGCAGCTAACGCTCGCTGGAGTAGCCTTTACGATGCCTTATATGGAACAGATGTCATCAGTCAAGATGGAGACTCACATACCGGAGATGGCTATAATCCAGTTCGTGGTGAAAAAGTAATACAGTATGCAAGGGAATTTCTGGACCAAGCCGTCCCATTAGTAGGTTCTTCTCATAAAGACGCTGTAAGTTATAGCATCGTCGAAGGAAAGTTGTCCGTTACTCTTGTCAATGGAGATCAAACTGGTTTGAAAGATGAGGAGAAATTTTCTGGCTATCAAGGAAAACCACAAAGTCCATCAGCTATTCTGTTAAAAAATAATGGCATACATTTTGAGATTCAGGTAGATAGCAGTCATCCGATTGGTAAAACGGATGGAGCGGGTGTTAAAGACATTTTATTGGAAGCAGCTTTAACAACAATCATGGATTGCGAAGATTCTGTAACAGCTGTTGACGCTGAAGATAAGGTGCTAGTGTATCGTAACTGGCTTGGATTAATGAGAGGCGATTTGACTGCGGAATTCACAAAAAACAAAAAATTGTTTAAGCGGACCCTTAATCCTGATCGCAGCTATTCTTCTCCAAGGGGCGAAGAATTTACATTGTCAGGACGATCACTTATGTTTGCCCGAAATGTAGGTCATTTAATGACAAATAATGCAATTTTAGACCACAACGGTGATGAGATCCAGGAAGGCATTTTGGATAGTGTCATCACGAGCTTGCTTGCAAAGCATTCTTTATTAAACAATGGTGTATACCAAAACTCTTCTAAGGGTTCTGTATATATCGTCAAGCCGAAAATGCATGGTTCAGAAGAAGTAGCTTTTGCCAATCAGTTATTTGAGCGGGTTGAAGATTTACTTGGGATGGAAAGAAATACACTTAAAATTGGTGTAATGGATGAAGAACGACGAACTTCGTTGAACTTAAAGAATTGCATTCGTGAGGTAAAAGACCGAGTTGTGTTTATTAATACCGGGTTCTTAGATCGAACGGGAGATGAAATGCATACATCGATGGAAGCGGGCCCAATGATACGTAAAAATGAAATGAAATCTTCTAAATGGCTACAGGGCTATGAAAAATCGAATGTAATTACTGGTCTCGCTAGTGGTTTTCAAGGCCGTGCCCAAATTGGTAAAGGAATGTGGGCAATGCCGGATCTGATGAAAAATATGTTAGAGCAAAAAGTAGGACACTTACAAGCAGGTGCAAACACTGCATGGGTTCCATCTCCTACTGCCGCAGCGTTACACGCTCTGCATTATCACCAAGTGGATGTAACAAAGGTACAAAATGAGCTAGCGAAAAATTCGGAAGAAAATCTACGAGATGATATTTTGACTATTCCAGTTGAAATAAACCCTCAATGGAGTGCTGAAGAAATTCAGCAAGAACTGGATAATAATGCTCAAGGCATCCTTGGTTATGTTGTTCGTTGGGTTGAGCAGGGAATTGGCTGTTCTACAGTGCCTGACATCAATAATGTAGGGCTAATGGAAGACCGAGCGACGCTGCGTATTTCTAGCCAGCACATGGCAAACTGGTTGCACCACGGAATTTGTACGAATGAACAGGTGGTAGAAACTTTACAGCGGATGGCGAAAGTAGTGGATGAGCAAAACGCAGGAGACTCTAATTACCTGCCTATGGCTAAGGACTATGAAGATTCAGTAGCATTCCAGGCAGCTTCCGAACTTGTATTCCAAGGGTACGCGCAGCCTAGCGGTTACACTGAGCCAATCTTACATCGTCGACGTCTAGAAGCGAAAGCAAAATTAGCAATAAAACAATAATCAAAATGGACTTACTAATTAGCAGCTGAAGAAGGAAACTAGGCATTCTATTGAATTGGGATGCCTTGTCTACTCAAATGCAATAAGTCGTATATTAATTTACAAAAAAAGTTAGTTGAAAAGGAGCACTTAAATGAAATTTGCTAGATTTAAAGTAAAGGATTCATCTATATATAAGGGAGTTATGATAGAGGATAAGGTGAAAGAAATAAAGGGTAATATATTTGGTGATTGGGAGTATACGGGCAAGGAGTTTTCTGTAGATGAAGTGAAATTATTAGCACCACTAGAGCCGAACCAGATTATCGGAATTGGTGCAAACTACGTAACCAAAATAGCTGATATTCCAAGTGTATTGCCGGAAATTCCAGTGTTTTTCTTTAAACCAGTTTCATCCGTCATTGGACCGGAAGAGGAAATTGTCATTCCAGAGGGAATAGATCAAGTGAAATTCGAATCAGAATTAGCGGTTGTGATTGGAAAAGAAGCTAAAAATGTATCTGAATCAGAGATTTTAGATTATGTATTTGGTTATACCGTTGGAAACGACGTCACAGCACCCCAGTTTTTCCATCAAGATGGGCATTGGACAATCGGTAAATCGTTTGACACATTTACTCCACTAGGTCCTGTTATTGAAACAGAGCTTGATCCTTTTACAGTCAAAGTAGAAGCAAGACTGAATGATATAGAAAAACAAAATAGCGAGACCGAATTAATGATTATCCCAATTCGCAAAATGCTTTCTTATCTAACAAAAGTAATGACACTTAAACCAGGCGATGTGATCTTAACAGGTAGCCCTGTTGGTGCAGAGCTAGTAGGCGTAGGAGATGTCATTAATTGTGAAATCAAGGAAATCGGGTCTCTTCGAAATACGTTTATTGCAGCAAAAGTTGAAGCAAAAACCCGATAATATTTTTTAGCATAAGTTTACCTGAATTCTTTCGAAAAAGTATTTCAGGTAAACTATTTTATTGTTTTAAAAGGTGACGGAGGGTGAGATGGTGTTTGATTTACAGGTGCTAGGGAAACAAATCGTGCTGGAGCTTGCAAGCTTAATTGAGCAGAGCGTGATTGTGACTGATAAAAATGGGATAGTGATTGCGAGTAAGGATTCATCACGTTTAAATACGTATCATGAAGGTGCGTTTATTTCGATGGAAAATCGCAAGGAACTTCATATAACGAAGGATATGTGTGAGGAACTTCAAGGAGTCAGACAAGGAATTGTTTTGCCAATTGTTATTTCCGATACGCCTATTGGAGTTATAGGGATTACGGGAAAGCCACTAGAGATTGAGAAGTATGCAAAGCTAGTTAGGAAAGTATCAGAACTATTTGTTACAGAGTTTATCATGCGGGAACAAAGAGAACGTGTTTTTCGTGAAATTGAATTTTTTGTTTTTGATTTATTGATGACAGAAGCTAGTATCGATTCGATAGATAAACGCGCCACATTATTGGATATTGATCCATCACTTTACACACGAGTTGCTGTCATTCAAACATATAAACAGTTTGACATCACCTTTATTGAGAACTTGTTACATATTCAAACGATCCATCCTAAATTAAAAATCGTACGTTGGGGAATGGAAAAACTTGTTTTATTGATTCCTACTATTCCTAAAGAACAATTGTTAGTAGGATTAGAAAGTTTATCAGTAAAAATTCTGAAAATTACTAAACAAAAAGTGAATATTGGAGTTGGAGAAATAAATACTTTTCATCAGCTTCCTAAATCATTTCTACAAGCTGAAATGGCAGTCGATGTTTCTGAAAGACAAGAGAAAATTATTTTTGAGGAAGATTTAAAACTGGAATTACTCTATTATTCTATTCCAAAAGAGATTCAGGACGAATTTTTAAGTCGCACGATTGCTCCTCTTCTTGCAGAAGAAGAATTATTGCACAATCTGGAAGTATGGCTTCATAAGAAAGATTCTCTCCACGAAATAGCAGAAGAATTACATATTCATAAAAACACATTAAAATATCGTTTAAATAAGATTGAAATGATGCTGGGAATTGATTTAAATGATAAGAAAGATTTAACAATGATTTACACAGCAATTTGCATGTTATCAAAAAAGTAATGGATTACCCTTTTTTAAAATTGTGTTTTTTGTATTATTGGACAAAAATTGTAAATATTTAATGAATAAATATGGTCCTTACTCTATAGTAGTCTGACTATTTAAATAATATTATTATATAAGTAAACTACTGTCATCAATTAAGGTTTTAATTGATGCAGGAATCTATTATGGCTTTAAAGGAATTTATAACTTACTTCAACCAGAAATGTCAAAATGTATCCTACTATGAAAGGAGTGAGAGACAGACAGAAGTGGTCACATCCTTAAACGAAGATGTGTAAGAAAAAGTGCAATGTGTGTAAGATGCTGCCCTTAATAGTCTTTCACTTTTCGAATAAATTACCTGAATATTCTTTGAATTTATAATGAACTGCATACAAAAAGATTTTAATCTATGTGTATGACATATGCACACTCTTGAAAGGGGAAATATAAATGAGTACTGGGATGTTAGCTTTCTTATCACTTTTACCTATTTTAGTAGTAGCAATTTTTTTAGTTGGTCTTAGATGGCCCGCAAGTAAAGCCATGCCCATTTCTTATTTGGTCGCAATTGTACTTGCGTTATTTATATGGAAAGTGCCGGGTGCAACTGTTGCAGCTGCAAGTATTAATGGTCTTGTTGTAGCGGGGACTTTATTATTCATTATTTTTGGTGCCATCTTGCTGTTAAACACTCTGCAAGAAAGTGGAGGAATTAAAAGGATTCGCCAGGGATTCACAGATATTTCTGAAGATCGACGCATTCAGGTTATCATTATTGCTTGGCTGTTTGGCTCATTTATAGAAGGATCTGCAGGATTCGGTACACCCGCTGCAGTGGCAGTTCCGTTATTGGTCGGATTAGGGTTTCCAGCTATGCCGGCTGTTGTTGCGGGAATGATTATTCAAAGTACACCAGTATCCTTTGGTGCTGTTGGAACTCCAATACTCGTTGGAATCCAGACAGGATTATCTGCAGATGCAAGTATCACGGATAACTTTCTTGCACTAGTCACCGCGATTGGTGGCCAAGTGGCAATTCTTCATATGATTGCTGGAACACTCGTACCACTTATTGTAGTGGCATTGATGACAGGATTTTTTGGTAAAAATAAATCGTTTAGCGAAGGAATTAAGGTTTGGAAGTTTGCATTGTTCGCAGCTTTTTCCATGACCATTCCTTATGTAATTGTAGCCAATGTTCTTGGTCCTGAGTTCCCATCGATGATTGGGGGATTAGTTGGTTTAACAATTGTCGTCTTTGCAGCAAAAAAAGGTTTCCTTATGCCTCCTAAAGATGAAATATGGGATTTTGAAGAAAAATCAAAGTGGAATCCTGAATGGGTTGGGCAGCTTGAAATAAAAGATATCGCACATAAGAGTGGAAGCATGAGCATGATTCGTGCATGGACACCCTATATTTTAATCGGGTTATTCTTAGTGTTAACAAGATTGAAAACGCTACCATTTCTTGGGTGGGCGCAATCATGGACAGTAAAGTTTGAGAATATTTTTGATTCGGGCATTACATCAAGCTTTCAGCCATTGTATTTGCCAGGTACAATCTTTATTGCTGTTTCCTTAATCACATACTTCCTTCACGGGATGAATTTTAGCTCATACAAACGTGCTTGGACTCAGTCTGGTAAAACGATGATTGCCGCATCGACAGCCCTTATTTTCACAGTTCCAATGGTTCAAGTATTCTTAAACACGGGTGGTGGAGCAGCAGGGTTTGATAGAATGCCAATTGAATTAGCAAATGGTGCAGTAGCACTAGCTGGAGATTTTTGGCCGTTCTTCGCTACATTTATTGGTGGATTAGGTGCCTTTATTGCTGGAAGTAATACGGTAAGTAATATGATGTTCTCATTATTCCAATTTGATGTAGGATCACAGATGGGTGTTGACGCTACATGGATTGTGGCTCTCCAAGCCGTGGGTGGAGCAGCAGGGAATATGATTGCTGTGCATAACGTTGTAGCAGCGTCTGCAGTAGTAGGTTTAGTAGGAAAAGAAGGCGATATTATCCGGAAAACATTCCTACCATTTGTGTACTATGCTCTGTTAACGGGGTCCATTGGATACTCAATTGTATGGTACTCACAAAAAGGTATCTTCAATCTAGGTACACTTATTGCCGTTCTCATTGCTTGTATTGCTATTTACATTATTGCAACTAACCGTAAGAGAACAGATTTATTGGAAATCAAAAAACCAAAAGAATTGCGCAAGGCGGTTTGATTGTACTTCGTATAATGTGTTAAAAATATACAAGGCCAAGGGACAATCCCTTGGCCTTGTATATTTATTTTTTCACATGTTGGTTCTTTTTCAAATGACGTTGGTGATGAATTTTAGTCGGCTATAATTGATTGATTTATTTGGACTGTCTAGAAAGTCAGTAAAACTGCTCTTTTACGGCATTATTTTTTATGTAGTCTACCAAGTATCCCGTTGCTTCCCGTTTCAGATGGACGCTTTCCGCGGACACGGCTTCAGCCTCCTCGTCGC
>NZ_AMGD01000023.1:0-25442 GCF_000297555.1 Paenisporosarcina sp. TG-14 | reverse complement strand
CTTGATTGAAGCGGAAGGCGGCGTAAAAAACATGTGCTCCTGCGGTTACTCGTCCAATACATTGTCAAGAGCTTTTGCAACGCCCTTATGGACCAAGCTGAGGTGTGAGCTGGCGCTTGGCGCTAGACATAACAACTCCCAGTACGAAGTTATTGCTCAGAATCTTATACTTTTTTGGCATAAAAAAATAGGACTGTCAAATGACAATCCCTTTTTTCAAAAAATTATTTTTTTGTTTCAGTATCTTCTTCGCTAACTTCTTCTGCCACTACTGCTGGTTCGTCAGCTGTAGTTTCTAGTTCTTCATCAGTACGTGGTGCTGAAACTGATACTAGTGCAAAATCATCATCGTTTAAGATATTGAATTCACATTTTTCACGCATATCGCCAACTCTTAAGATATCACCAATTTCAAGATCAGTAACATCTATTTCAATTGAATCTGGAATTGCTGAAGGTTTTACTTTAATTGTTAATTCAAGGTTTGGATGGTTCAAGACGCCGCCTTGACTTACGCCAATTGAATCACCAGTTGTTACAACTGTTACACTTACTTCTAATTCATCGCTCATGTTAATTGCTAAGAAATCAGCGTGAACAACATTACCTTTTAATACGTTCATTTGGTAGTCACTTAATACAACATTAACTAATTTTCCAGCAAGATCTAATTTCATAACGCCGTTGCGACCAACTTCACGTAGTGTTTTTAATAAATCCACTTCGTGTACCGCAATTGAAGTAGCCTCTGTTTTAAAACCATAAACTACTGCAGGTACAAAACCTTCATTGCGTAATTTTGTTAAATTAGAATGTTGACCTTTTTCGCGTACATGTGTTTTTACTGTTGTAGTCATCTATTTCACTCTCCATGTCATTTATTCTGTTTTTATGTTTACCCAATTCTCACCAAATGAAACATAAATACCATTATACCATCAATCAAATAAAGTGCTAACTGATTTTTCTTCAAAAACTCGTACAATTGCATCTGCTAAAAGCGGTGCAACTGATAATTGTGTGATTTTAGGAGAATTTTTTTCTTCAGGCAATTCAATTGAGTTCGTAATTACTAACTCTTTAATGACTGAGTTGTTGATACGTTCAATTGCGGGTCCTGATAATACAGGATGCGTACAGCATGCATACACTTCTTTTGCACCACTTTCTAAGAGCGCGTTTGCTGCAATCGTAATTGTACCTGCAGTATCAATAATATCGTCAATTATAATGGCTACTTTACCATCTACGTTTCCGATGATATTCATAACCTCTGATACGTTAGCACGTGGTCGACGTTTATCGATGATTGCAATTGAACCTTTTAAACGCTCCGCCATTTTACGTGCACGGGTAACTCCCCCGTGATCAGGAGAAACAATTACAATGTCAGCAGGGTCTATTTTTTTCTGCAAGAAATAATCCGACAAAATTGGCACCGCGATTAAGTGATCAATTAAAATATCAAAGAATCCTTGAATTTGAGGTGCATGTAAATCTAACACGATGGCACGAGTTGCACCAGCAGTTTCAAGTAAGTTAGCCACTAGTTTCGCTGTAATTGGTTCACGAGCGCGTGCTTTACGGTCTTGACGAGCATAACCATAGTAAGGAAGAACAACGTTTACAGTACGAGCAGACGCACGTTTAACAGCATCTACCATAATTAATAATTCCATTAAATTTTCGTTAACAGGAGCAGACGTTGATTGAATGATGAACACGTCACACCCGCGAATACTCTCTTCGATGTTGATTCGTACTTCACCATCGCTAAAACGCGTTACAGAAATTTTCCCAAGTGGGACTCCAACCTCTTCCGCTAATTCTCTTGCAAGTGATTCATTCGAGTTTAATGAAAATATTTTTAATTTGGTATTTGCGTATTGGTTAGGCATGTTGTCCTCCTGTTATTTTAAGTTTAGTTTATTAACGTATCCTTCTTTGTTCTCTTGACGAACACGACCAATTGACAAAGCTTGTGCTGGTACATTTTTTGTTATGGTTGATCCAGCTGCTACATATGCACCTTGGCCAATTGTAACAGGTGCCATTAAGTTTGAATTACACCCTACAAAGGAATCGTCCTCAATCGTCGTTATGAATTTATTCTTGCCATCGTAATTTACGGTAATCACGCCACAACCAATATTTACACGTTCTCCAACTTCAGCGTCGCCAATATAACTTAAATGCGATACTTTCGAATGATGACCTAATTTCGTTTTCTTAATTTCAACAAAATTCCCTATTTTCGCATCATTGCCAATCTCTGAATGTGGACGAATGTGAGCGAACGGACCAACTGCTGTATCTTCTCCAATAACACTTTGAGTAACAACTGAAGAATGAACGGTTGTACGATGCCCAATTTTGCTGTCTTTAATATGACTATTTGGACCAATCAAACAATCTTCACCAATTTCACTAGCGCCTTCAATAATAACACCTGGCTGCAACACTGTATCAGAACCGATAACAGCGTCAGCACTAATATAAGTATTTGTTGGATTGATAATTGTTACACCGTTTTTCATATGTTTTTTGGCGATTAACTTGCGCATTAGTGTTTCAGCTTGCGAAAGTGCTATACGATCGTTAACACCAAGCGTCTCCTCAAAATCATCTGTTGCATAAGCAGAAACGATGTCGCCTTGATTTTTTATAATTTCAATTACATCTGGCAAATAGTACTCACCTTGTGAGTTATCATTTTTGACAAGCTTTAATGCCGCAAACAAAGCTTCATTATCAAAGCAATATGTGCCAGAGTTTATTTCTCTTACTTGTAGTTCATCGGTCGATGCATCTTTTTGCTCCACAATGCGTTCAACATACCCTTTAGAATCACGAAGAATACGACCGTACCCTGTAGGATCTTCAGGAATTCCAGTAAGAATCGTCGCCTTAGCCGAAGTTTCTTGATGATGTGCAAGTAATGCTTTCATCGTTTCCGGACGAATTAGTGGCGTGTCACCACAAATAACAAGGGTTGTCCCAGTTAACTTCCCTAGCGCTTCATCCGCTTGTAATACAGCGTGTGCTGTTCCGAGTTGTTGTGCTTGAAGTGCATATTCACTGCGACTCCCGAGTTGATCTTGTACTTTTTCAGCACCGTGTCCAACAATTGTCACAATCCGTTCGGCTCCAATTTCTTGAATATGATCTACAACATGTTCAACCATTGGTTTGCCGCAAACCGGGTGCAATACTTTATACAATTTGGACTTCATGCGTGTACCTTGACCTGCAGCTAAAACCACTGCGTATGTATGTGTCATTTAGTAAGTCCTCCAATATGGTCATTCTACCTCTTTTGACTATAGACCAAATACACTCGTAATTCAAGGAAATCCCGCTTGACAAAATGGTGACAAATCATTTAACATTATGCATTTTTTATATTAAAAGGACTTCACACCAAATGGTGGAAGTCCTTAATTTATTAATTTGCTCGTTTTTCTCGTTTTACTTGACGTGAATAAAAGATTTCGTACATCACTGGAATGATAACCAATGTTAGTAAAGTAGATGACGTTAAACCACCAATTACAGTTACCGCTAATCCTTTTGAAATCAACGTTCCTGAAGAAGTAGTTAGAGCCAAGGGAATAAGCGCAGCAATTGTTGCAAACGCCGTCATTAAGATTGGACGTAATCGCGTTTTGCCCGCTTCGACAAGTGATTCTCGAATGAGCATTCCTTTGTCATTTCTATTTTGGTTAATGCGGTCCACCAGAACAATGGCATTTGTCGTAACAATTCCAATTAACATTAAGAATCCAATCATTACACTAACAGATAATGGTTCGCGTGCAATTACTAAACCGATTAATGCACCAATCGGTACGAAAATAAGAGATGACAATATTATGAACGGAATACGTGCTTGCCCGAATGTAATGAGCATAGTTAAGTACACGAGTCCAATTGCACTAGCAATGGCGAGTCCGAGTTGTTGGAAAATCTCGACCGTATCATCACTACCCCCACCACTTTCTAAACTTACCCCATCCGGTAAGTCTACGTTCGCTATAACACCATTCTTTACTTCAGTTGATACTTTTTGTATATTGTCCGCATCAATTTGTGCTTGGATACGAGCAAATACTTTCCCATCTAGTTTTTGAATCGTTGTAACGGAATCAATTTCTTCAATCGTCGCAATATCTTGTACTTCAACAGGTCCGTTAGCAGTAAAAATTGTCAGTGTTCTTATTTCATCGATACTAGATAACCCTTCGTCATAAGACAATTGAACGGAACGATCAATGTCATCAAGCGCTAACTTGCCGACAGAAACAGGTTTTGTTTGGTCAGAAATGGTACCAAGTAGCTGAAAACCAGACACGCTAAAGTCATTTGCTTTATCTGAATCAATTTGCACAACCACTTGTTTCTGCTTTTCAGTAAAATTATTAGACACATATTTTAGTGAATCCACGGTATTCATATATGCTTCTACATCCGAAGCGGCTTTTGACAATGCTTCTAGATCACTTGCAAATAAATCGACTGAGACATTGTTATTTGATGGAGGACCACCAGTAGAAAGCTCCGATACCGAAATTGTTGCATCGGGAGAAACGTCAGCTACAATATTGTCCATATCTTGTAATACCGACTTCACAAAATTAGATACATCTACATTTTCATTCAATGTCAAAATATATCCAGCTCTATTTTCAAGTTTTATTCCTGTTGCAAAGTCACGAGAACCCACTGCAGTTGTTACATCTTTAATATCTTCTAATTCAGCAAATAATTTTTCTACTTCAAGAGATACTTCGTTCGTGCGTTCTAGTGATGTAGATGAGGGTAGCTCTACACTTGCTTGAACGAGTTTTGTTTCTTCATCTGGAATAAACGTAAACCCTAACCCCGGAACAAGCGCAAACGAGCCCCCAAGAAGAATTACAGACAATACCAAGATGACTACTTTGCGATTTAAAGACCATAAAATGACACGTTCATAAAAACGTTGCATCGCATCTTCTTTTTCTTCTTGTTTCACTTTCTTAAAAGCAAACCTTGCTAATATCGGTACAATTGTTACCGCAACCACTAATGAAGCAGCTAGCGAGAAAATGACAGTTAATGCAAACGGCAAGAAGAACTCACCTGTAATCCCGCTTACAAAACCAATCGGCAAAAACACCACAATTGTCGTTAAGGTTGATGCTGTAATTGCACGTAATATTTCTTTTGTAGATGCTATGACTAATTCATTTGACATTGGCTCATTTGTTTTTCGTAAACGCCGGAATATATTTTCAATCACCACAATACTATCATCAACTACTCGCCCAACAGCAACGGCCATCCCACCGAGCGTCATAATGTTCAAGCTAATATCTAGTTGAGCTAAGAAAATAGCTGCAATCAACAATGATAAAGGAATGGAAATAATCGCGATAATCGTTGCACGGAAATTTCGTAAAAAGATTAATACTGCAAGTGACGCAAACAGAGCACCAAGCAAACCTTCCTTCACTAATGTTTCCACTGATTTTTCTATTCCTGCGGCAGAATCGAAACCAACTGCGTAGTCTAAGCGGTCATCATAACTATTTAAAACACTGATTACGCGGTTTGCAACTTCCACGGTGTTGGCATCTTGCTTTTTCGTGACCGCCATCGACAATGCGTTTTCTTGGTTATAACGAGTGATTTCACTTTGTTTAGATACTTCTTCAATTGTCGCAATATCTTTTAGTTCAACCGGTGGCGCTTGTGAATTAAATGAAGATGTAAGTTTAAGTGATTTTAATTTTTCAATCGACTCGAGCTTTTCTTCCACGCGTACCGGTATATTAATATCATTATCATTCACAGTTCCAGCAGGGAATGAAAAGATTTTTTGATCAATTTGTTGTTTTATTTGGCTTAGAGATAGTCCAGCTGCGGTTGCTTTTTCATTATTTACAGTAATTTGTAAATTCTCTTCTTTTAAACCACCAACCGAGACAGAATTAATGCCAGGAATTTTATTTAACTCAGGGATGACTTCTTTATTCAACAGTTCTTCTATATTATCTTGGTCTTTGCCAAAAAGAGAAATATTGAAGATGGGAAACGATCCAAATGATAAACGGCTAATTTCCGTTTCCGCGCCTTCTGGTAATTCAATTCCACGAATGGCTGTTTCAGTCTGTTGTTCTGCACGATCTAAATCCGTATCAAAAGGAAACTGCAAATTAATAATTCCTATTGTTTCATAGGATACGCTCTGAATTTCAGTGGCCCCTTCGATTCCTTTTAACTGTTCTTCAATCGGAGTAATGACGAGTTCGTCTACATCTTCAGGTGACGCTCCTGGGTATACTACTTGCACCGATAATTGCGGAAACTCAATGTTTGGTAACAAGTCAATTTTTAATCGACTAAAGGAATAAAGTCCAAGCACAATGAGTAAGAATGAAATAATGAATACTGCTGTTGCATTCTTCAAACTAAATTTTGTTAAAAAATTCACTCAGTACACCCTCTTTTTTAGTAAGATATGTTTCTATCTTAATTTATACAACACTCGTGTCGGATTGGCGAGTGCCAATGTGTTTTTCTGGAAAATAAAAAAAGAAACCCATCATGTAACATGACAAGCTTCCACAGTTTTCAATTAAACACTCGCTTCTTCATAAGTAATCATATCTTCTTCACTCGACTCATGATAGGCGAGTAATACAGCTTCTTGGAGCTTCGTGCGCGTTCCCGAATTAATGGGATGGGCTATATCACGAAATTCTCCATCAGGTGTTCGCTTACTAGGCATAGCCACAAAAAGTCCTGCATTTCCATCAATAACACGAATGTCATGCACGACAAACTCGCTGTCTAGTGTAATGGAAGCTATAGCACGCATACGACCATCGGTTTGTACTCGACGTAATCTAACATCAGTTACTTCCATTCCTTTCACCACCTTTCTTCTTAGATGTCTTACAGACTCTGACAACTATATTCTACATTTATATTATTTCTCCTCCTTTTTTTGGAATTTATTAATAATTTTAAATATTAAAAAATAGAAAAAATGACGTTCGGCACTTTTTTCGTCTATTAGACTTCCGTTATTTATAACTGTTTTGAACTTAAATTCAGCTAACTCTATGTATATTCGAATGATATAAGCATTCACAAAAAATAAGGTTGTTGAGTTAATTAATTTAAAATTAACTCCGACTACGAACTTCCAAAATATCACTATTACAACGTGAAGTGCGATTTTTACAACGTGGGAGTCTATATTTACAACGTCACCTTCCATAATTACTACGTGACCACCAATAATTACAACTGAGTTACCGTTCGATAATAGAAAAGAATTTTTTGGCGATTTGAGGCACGTTACAGTGGGGAGAAACCTGCTTTTGAGGAATCGAATACTATAAAAAAAGTAAGAAGCTGCCGAAATTGCATCTTCGGCCGCTTGTTCTATTTAGTAAGTGCCTATTCTCTAGTAAACCAAATTCAATGAACTGTGCCCGTGAAAGTTTCGGATGCGCAACAGCCTCAAGATTGACTGAAGGAAATAGAGAAGTGCGAGGTTATGATGCAGTATGCCCATACGCTACGGGACCTTAGTAGTCGTGCAAAATAATAGAAACGCTGGCATAAAAAGAAACCATCAAGTGGTGTC
The DNA here is from genome assembly GCF_000297555.1 of Paenisporosarcina sp. TG-14. NCBI lineage: Bacteria > Bacillati > Bacillota > Bacilli > Caryophanales > Caryophanaceae > Paenisporosarcina > Paenisporosarcina sp. TG-14. Next base: position 17,803 of record NZ_AMGD01000023.1, on the reverse strand, counting down.
TCGATGGTTTCTTACTTTACTATTTAACCTACAATCGCTATGACTTCTATTTCAACTTGCGCATCTTTAGGTAATCGTGCGACTTCCACCGTCGATCGTGCTGGTTTATGTTCACCAAAATGTTGACCATAAATTTCATTAAATACAGCAAAGTCATTCATGTTTTTAATAAATACTGTTGTCTTCACAACTTGTTGAAGTGAAGATCCCGCCTCTTCTAATACAGCTTTTAAGTTCGCAAATACTTGGTGTGTTTGTTCTGTAATTGAACCTTCTACCATGTTTCCTTCAGCTGTTAATGGAATTTGACCCGAACTGTAAAACATGCCATTTACGATCATACCTTGAACATATGGACCAATTGCCGCTGCGGCTTTCGTTGTCGATACTGCTTTCATTGCTCTTTTCCACCTTTCGAAAAATAATTACCTTCAGTTAATGCAATCGTGCGATTTTTTTCATTTACTTCCTTCAACTTAACAAGGGATAAATAATTCTCAATTAATTGTTCACCAGGATGTTCTGTTTCAACTAACACAGCTACACCCGCTAATTGACAATTAAATTCTTCAAGTAAATTTTTCATGCCATTCATTGTGCCTCCGACTTTCATAAAGTCATCTGTAATAAGCACGCGTTGACCACTCTTCATACTTCGTTTAGACAATACCATCGTTTGGATACGACGTGATGATCCAGACACATAATTGATGCTAACAGTAGATCCTTCTGTAACTTTGCTATCGCGTCTAACGACTACGACTGGCACATTTAAGTGACGTGCAATTGCATGCGCAATCGGAATACCTTTTGTCGCCACCGTCATAATGACATCAATCGGTTGTTTCGCAAACGCGGATGCAAAAACTTTCCCTACACGGTTCATCATTTCAGGGTTGCCAAGTAGATCTGTCATATATAAATAACCACCCGGTAGCAAGCGGTCTGAGTGAGAGAGCTCTTCTATAAAGTCTTGAATCACTTCACGAACGGCTTCATCATTCATTCTCGGCATATATTTAACCCCGCCTGCTGCACCAGGAACAGTTACTAATAAACCGATTCCTTTTTCTTCAAACGTTTCTTTTACAATGGTTAAATCTTCACTTATTGAGGATTTTGCAGATTGGTACATATCTGCAAACAACGTTAATGAAATTAACTTTTGTGGATGGTTTAACAAATAATGCGTCATATCAACAAGACGCTCACTGCGTTTCCATTTCATGGGTCACACTCCTAAACACGAATGATTTATTCGTAAGTTTAAACAAATATACGGTTTTAGGCAAGTGAATCCCGATCTCCCAACAATCTTACTGCATAAACCTCGTCACAAAAGCCGCGTAAGCCATTATAGATTCGGTTCACTCTAGACTCGTGTTGGACTAGCCCGAATACGGTTGGACCACTTCCACTCATTAATACCGCATCCGCTCCAAATTTCATCATTTGCTCTTTAATCATCGATACTTCCGGATGCAACTTCAATGTCACAGCCTCTAAAGCATTTCCCATAGACTCACACATTAATTCATAATCTTTCTCGTAAATAGCCCGAATCATATCTTTAGAATTCTGATGAATGACTTCATTTATCTTTAAGCTACCATATACATCAGCCGTCGAAACTCCAATCGATGGTTTCGCTAAAATAATCCAACAGTTTGGTGGGGCAGGTAATTCTTGAATTATTTCTCCTCTACCAGTGGCAAGAGCAGTTCCTCCATAGACACAAAATGACACATCTGAGCCGATTTTAGCACCATGCTCTGCTAATTGATTCAACGTTAACTTTAAATTCCACAAATCATTTAACCCCCGCAAAGTGGCGGCTGCATCACTACTTCCACCAGCAAGTCCAGCGGCAACAGGAATCTTTTTCTCTAATGTAATAGACACGCCTTGTTTAATTCTATATGTATCTTTTAATAACTTCGCTGCTTGATAGGCTAAGTTTCTGTGGTCGTCTGGCACATAGCGATCTGCTGAAATAATGCGAATTTGACCATCAGTGCGTGGTTCTAATCCAATACGATCTGCTAAATCAACCGTCGTCATAATCATTTCCACTTCATGGTAACCGTCTGGACGTTTATGTAACACATCCAGTATCAGATTGATTTTTGCGGGTGCCTTCACATAAAGCATTAGATAACCTCCTTTATCAGTTTATTGCTGTTACCTATTTTACCACAGCTGTTGATGAAGGAAAGAACATTTGAAAAGTGCAATAGGCCAAGTTATACCAACAGTAAAACATTGTGTTTTACTGTTGGTATTTGAAATTCCCACTAACTTAGCTTGAAGGACTTATAAAAATAATATGTAATAAAATTGATTTTTTACAAATAATAATTTTGAAAAAAAGGCGGATTTCTCCGCCTTGTCAGCCTCATAAGAATTTACGCAGTTACTATGCAAAAATAAAAGAACGTGCTCCTGCGATTGCTCGTCGTTCAAGAATTTAGCTACTTCTTGTAGTGATTTTGTCCGTTCATTAATCCGGTTTGTGCCATCTCAACTGCCCGCTTAACCATATTACCTGCATCACGAGATTTAATGGCTCCCCAACCGTCACGCTCAACGACTTCGTAAAATCCAAGTTCTTTCGCAATTTCCTCTTTTAGACGATCTGACATTACACGTTTACGTGACATGTTTTTTCCTCCTCTTAAGGACCAACAAAAATAGTATGTACTAAAAACAAAAAAGCACTCACGGAAAATAAAATCCGTGAGTGCTTTATTAAATAAGTACATAAGTGCAAAATATTATTTGACGACTACAAGTTCTTGCATTCCGTCAACAATTGTAATTTCTACTGCTTCAGTTAATATATCTGTGTAGCTGTAAGACACACGCTCAAAAGCGTTCTCGTCCTGATCAAGATCTACTACGAACACAGCATGATACGTTTCACGTAAAATCCCAGCTCGTTCAATCGTTTTCTTACGACCACCGTTTGCTTTTAATTGCAAACGTTTACCTAAATGACAATCTAAAGACTTTTTAATATCTGCTAAAGTTTTTGGCATTTCGCTTACACCCCACTTAATTATAAGTGTACTATATAAACAAATATTTGTCAACCAATATATTATTTTAACAATGAACAAAAGTACTTGTCAATCAATTTATTAAAATTAACCTGCAATTTTTATCTGAATTGTACTTATTTTGTTATTAAAGTGACGAATCTTTGAAATTCGGAAGAAGGATATTTGCTAAATTTCCAAACTCTTGAATCGATAGTGTTTCACCTCGGCGAGTTGGGTCTACGTTTGCTTCTGCAAGGGCAGCTAAAATTAACTCTTTCTTTTCTTTACCGAGTGGCAGTTGTGATTGTAAATTATTTAATATTGTTTTTCTGCGTTGTGCAAAAGAAGAGCGAGAAACCTTGAACAAAAAATCCTCGTCTACCACATCTACTGGTGAAGTCTCATGACGAGTTAATTTAATTACAGCAGAATCAACATTAGGTTGTGGAATAAACACTGTTCTAGGAACTGTCATGGCAATTTCAGCCTTCATATAATATTGGATGGCAATAGATAATGAACCATATGCTTTTGTGCTTGGTGAGGCTGTGATACGATCTGCCACTTCTTTTTGCATCATGACAACCATTCCTCGAATTGGAAGCTTTTCCATTAATAATTTAATTAAAATAGGAGTTGTTACATAATAAGGCAAGTTTGCAACAACCATGATATCTTTATAGCCAGCTAATTTCTCCTGTATCACATCTTCAACATTAGTTTTTAATATATCTGAATGAATTATCTCTATGTTATCGTATGGTGAAAGTGTATCCTCTAGAACGGGTAAAAGACGTTGATCAATTTCAACAGCTACAACTTGGCCCGCTTTTCGAGCTAAATGTTCAGTCAACGCACCAATTCCAGGCCCAATTTCAATAACTGCTGACTCTTTCGTTAAATTCGCATGACTAACGATGTTCTGAAGAATATTAGGGTCAATTAAAAAATTTTGTCCAAGACTTTTTTTAATTGAAAAACCATATTTCTTTAATATTTCTTGTGTACGTTTTGGGGTTGCAATATCTTTATACATGTAAGTCCTCCTGATCCAATTGTGCTAAAGCTTTTTCAAGTTGCTCGATTTCAATTTGAAACATTGATAATCTTTTTTGAAGCTGTTTTCCATTAGTATAACCAATTTGTAATAATTCACCGAGACGATTACGACGCATTCTTGAGTCAGGGTGACCAATCAATCTCTCTTTCATCAATATGTGAAGTGGAATTTCTTCAATTTGATTTAATGGATTTCGAGGTGTATAAACATTTTGGAGTGCCGAGCGGATATCTTCATCTGCCGCGTGTTCAATACCGAGACTTTTCCCGTTTTTCGCAATAGTTTTTTCTTTTGATAAAAATGCGTGCTTAACTCCTTGAACATTTTCTTCTATAATGGCACGAATGCGTCGTCCAGGATAGTCAGGGTCCGTAAAAACGATAACACCTCTTTTAGTTTGTGCATGCTGGATTCGGCTAATAGTTTCTGACGAAATGGCGGATCCATTCGTTTCAATAGTATCTGCTCGTACAGCACGTTTAATAGCTGTCGTATCATCTTTACCTTCCACCACTATAACCTCTTCAATAAACACGATTCAATGCCTCATTTCATATGGTTCTGTGACCATTTTACTTGCGCCACTTTAATATGTATACCGAAAAGCGGAGAAGCCCACTCTAGCTCAACGATTTACAACAACTTTGACTTCGCAAAATTTTTTCTTGAATCTTATGTAACGACAAAAAGCTTTCCCTAGTCGTTCAGGAAAGCTTAGTTTTAATTAGTTAATCACTTTAATTTTAATTTGTTTACGACCATATCCAAGCGCTTGATTTTTGTCTGCCATAAACAAGTCAATCTTCATTCCTTTAATCGCTCCGCCAGTATCTCCAGCAATCGCATAACCGTAGCCTTCTACCCAAACTTTAGAACCAAGAGGAATAACACTTGGATCAACCGCAATTACTTTTAATCCTGGATTTGAACGAAGGTCAATACCAGTAGCAGTAACTCCTGAACACCCATTACAAAAAGCTGTGTATGCCGTTGAAGACACGTAGAATTCTTTTCCTCCAGATGGTGAAGTATTGGATGCCTGAGAAGTTGTTCCTCGAGAAACACTCGCCGTTACAACTTTCGTTCCAACAGATACAACTTTCTTAGCAGAGTCTTTTACTACTTCTTCGTTTTTTAAGATACGTGAAACTTGTTTGCCATTTTCAGAAATTATTTCAAACGTTTGTTTAGTTAAACCTTTTTTACCTTCTTGTACAACTTTTTCTTTGCCTTTTAACAAGTTCTTATCTTTACGGGTTTCCACAGCAAAATCTGTTGCTGCTTCCACTACATCGGTGACCTTTTCTACACGAACCACTTGTATAACATCGTTTGGATTCACAAGATCATCCATTCTTTGTTCGACACGATCAAATTCATTTATATGAATCTCTTGTTGTTTTAAAAAGTCAGCGACAGTAGTTGAAGTGGACCATACTTTTTTCTTATCAACACCATTTACGAGTGTTACATGAAATGCTTTTTCAAGCGTAATCTTTGCATCAGAGCCTATCTTGGCATCTAAACCAGGTAATACCTTATCATTCTCAGAAACTTTTATCTTTGCTTTAGCTAAAACTTCACTTACTTGATCATCCGTTGTTTTGATTGTTTGTTTTTCCCCATCAACGATAATCGTAATTTCCTTCGCTTGCTCCCACTCTACTGAAAGTCCATCTTCTATAGACGTATTCAATGAAGGTGATACTCTATCAGCCTCATAAACTTGTATGTTTTGTTCACTAAACAAGTCTCCAACTGTTTCTGCATTTGTGTAAATTTCTTGATTATCACCATTAAGTGTAATCGATATTTTTTTTGCCTGTTTCCACTCGATCGAAAGACCATCTTCTATCGTCGTGTTCACTGAGGGTGACACTAAATCTGCTTTGGAAACTTGAATTTTTTGTTCACTCAACAAGTCTCCAACTGTATCTGCACGTGTTTGAATTTCTTGTTGTTTGCCATTAACCGTCAAGGCGACAGTGCTTTTCGTTCCTATAAATAGAACGGTTGATATAACCGATACGAACAAGATAACGACAACTAGAGCTAATCCAATTTGTTTATTCCTCAATGGTTTGGTAAACAGGTTTTTCATGGAATTATTTGACACGAAAAACACCTCCTCGTTACTTGTGTGATTATATAGACTTAGAAAATGTCTGTCAATCACTTAAAATTTGTCGAACTATTCTGATGATGCAAAACTTATAATTTCTAATTATTGGGGTTATCTATTACTTTATATTGGGAGTTTGTAAAATTTTACGGCATTTTCAGTGGTTGCTTTTGCAACATCTTCAATAGTAATATTCTTCAAACGAGCAATTTCTTCCGCTACTAAGGTAACAAGGGCTGGTTCATTACGTTTTCCACGGTGTGGATGTGGTGCTAAATACGGTGCATCTGTCTCAATCATTAAATACTCTAATGGAATTTCGGTAGCTACTTCTTTTGGTTTTTTAGCATTTTTAAATGTTACAGGACCTCCGAGTGAAATCATGAAATTCAAATCTATACAAATTTTTGCAGTTTCAACACTTCCGCCAAAGCAATGCATCACCCCACCAGTTTTCTCTGCATGTTCTTCTTGCAGAATCCGAATAACATCATCAGTAGCATCTCGGTTGTGAATGACAATAGGTAAATTAACTTTTTGTGCTAAACGAATTTGCTTTCTAAATAATTCTTGTTGGACATCATGAGGAGATTTATCCCAATGATAATCCAGTCCAGTTTCACCGATTGCTACAACTTTTGGGTGTGCAGCTAGATCTTCAATCCACTGTAAATCTTCATTTGTACAATCAATAGCATCAACTGGATGCCATCCTACTACTGCATATATAAAATCATATTGTTCAGCTAAGTAAATCGCTCGGTTAATCGTTTTACGATCAAATCCGATAACCACCATGTGATTTACTTTTGCTTCAAGCGCTCGATTAATTACTTCTTGTAGGTCTTCATCATATTGATCTGCATTTAAATGGACATGTGTATCTATAAACATGAATATTCGCCTCACATAATCTTTATTTTAATTCTTTTTACTATTACTTACATCTCACTTACATTTCAAATTGATTACAAAGCCATGTTTTTTTCAAGTCATCCGGACTATATTGCCCTTACTATTGAATTTTTATGGAAAAACATTCATCTTAAATCAATACTTTTGGCTTAGACTTGAAAAGAATAGCATGTTACGGTTCCCTCAAACAAGTAAAGAGCCTGCTCAGCAATTGCTGAACAGACTCTTGGGACAAACCTTTATTTTACTTTCGCACCGTTCTCAAGTTTCTTATCAACGGTTGCAAGCGTTAAATATCCACCTTGCTCTCCTGCAAGAATCATCCCTTGAGACATTTCCCCACGCAGTTTTACAGGTTTTAAGTTAGCTACAACAATTACTTTTTGACCGACTAATTCTTCTGGACTATAGTTTTTAGCAATCCCTGATATAACTTGACGTTGCTCATATCCTAAATCTACTTGTAGCTTCAATAATTTATCCGCTTTAGGCATTTTTTCACAGGCAACCACGGTCGCTACACGCAAATCTATATTTAAGAAATCGTCTATTGTAATTTCTGGAATTTCTGGTGTCTCTTCTTTTACTGTTTCAAGATCTTCTGTTTTTACAGGTCCACGCATTTGTTCTTGAATATATGATATTTCAGTTTCAACTTCCAATCTCGGGAAAATTGGTACGCCTTTTTCAATCACTTTTGTTCCAATCGGAATACTTGACCACTGTTCTAATGAATCCCAAGTCAATGAATCTGTAGATAAGCCAAGCTGCTTCGCAATTTGCTTGGGAGCGTTTGTCATAAACGGTTGTAGATACACAGCAATTTGACGAAGGCTTTCTGACAAGTTCCACATAACCGATCCGAGTTTTGGTTTATCTGAATCTTCTTTAGCTAAAACCCATGGTTGTGTTTCATCAATGTATTTATTGGTGCGTGAAACGAGTGACCATAAGTCGCTCAATACGATGCTAAACTGCATTTTTTCCATATTGGCTTCATACTTTTCTTTTACATCTTTCGCATGTGCGTGTAATGTGGCATCAAATTCTGTTGCCTCGTTATGTTGTGTTGGAATAATTCCATCAAAATACTTATTGATCATCGAAACAGTCCGATTCAATAAGTTACCTAAGTCATTTGCTAAGTCAAAGTTTGTACGTTCCACAAAGGCTTCCGGTGAAAATACGCCATCTGCACCAAAGGGCAACTCACGCAATAAGAAATAGCGAGTAGCATCTAAGCCGTAGCGATTAACTAATAGTTCCGGTGTTACAACATTCCCTTTAGATTTAGACATTTTACCGTCTTTCATCATAATAAATCCGTGTGCAAAGACTTTTTTAGGTAGCGGTAATTTTAATGCCATTAAGAAAATTGGCCAGTATATCGTATGGAACCTGACAATGTCTTTCCCGACAACATGTACATCTGCAGGCCAATACTTATTAAATAATGATTCATCTTCTGATTTATATCCAAGTGCTGTAATGTAATTGGATAAAGCGTCAACCCATACGTATATGACATGTTTTGCATCACCAGGTACACGAATTCCCCAATCAAATGAAGTTCGAGACACAGACAAATCTTCTAATCCTGGTTTAATAAAGTTGTTAATCATTTCATTTTTTCTAGACTCAGGCTCAATGAATTCAACATTATCTTCATAATATTTCAGTAAGCGATCTGCATACTTTTTCATATTGAAGAAATAAGACTCCTCTTTGACTTTATGTACTGGGCGCCCACAGTCTGGACAATTACCATTATCTAATTGTTTGTCCGTATAAAACGATTCACATGGCGTACAGTACCAGCCTTCGTATTCTCCTTTGTAAATATCTCCGTTATCTAAAAATAGTTGGAAAATTTTTTCGACAGCATCTTTATGACGTTTTTCAGTAGTACAAATAAAATCGTCATATGAAATGTCCATCAATTCCCAAACTTTTTTGGCGTCTTCTGCAATTTCATTTACATAGGTTTGCGGATCTTTTCCCGCTTCTTGGGCTTTTTCTTGTATTTTTTGACCATGCTCATCCATTCCTGTTAAAAAATGAACATCATATCCACGTAAACGTTTGTAACGAGCCATCACGTCTGAAGCTACGGTTGTATAAGCGGTTCCAATGTGAAATTTCCCACTTGGGTAATATATGGGAGTCGTAATATAAAATGATTTCTTTTGATTTTTCACTTAAATTCGCCCTTTCGTTCGTACCAATAAAGTAGTAGTTCTATTCTATCTGAGTCTTTCTTTGGTTACAATGATATTAAATACACGAAAAATGTCGAATGATAATTTTTGTTAATTAAAACCCATTTACATTTTATTAATGCCAACTTATAGACATAAGGAAAAATTAGAATCAAAAACATAATAAAATAACTATAAAATATCATTTTTTTAACAAAAATACTTTTTATTGGTCAGATTAATTATTGACGTATATGGCAGTAGTTGGTATGATTAATAACAGACAAGCACGAGATGTCGAAATTTGACGAATTACATTTATAATTCGAGAGGGGTACTATCCATGAAATCTACAGGTATCGTACGTAAAGTTGATGAATTAGGTCGCGTAGTTATTCCAATAGAACTTCGTCGTACTTTAAGTATCGCAGAAAAAGACGCATTAGAAATTTACGTGGATGAAGATAAAATCATCCTAAAAAAATATTTACCAAACATGACTTGTGTTGTTACAGGTGAAGTATCAGATGATAACTTCCGTTTAGTTGGCGGAAAACTTATCTTAAGCCCAGAAGGCGCAGATTTGTTAGTAAAAGAAATTCAAACAAACAAAAACAAATAAATTATTTTAAAACAGGAGTGACAAATTGTCACTCCATTTTTTTATTCTTGTATATGAAATTCTTGATATACATCTCGCTTTGGTAGTTCTCGTTCTTTAGCAACAACTTTAATAGCCTCTTTTGAAGAGAGTGATTGATTTTCAATCACATATTCAACATGCTCAATAATTGATAAATCCATCCACCATTTTTCACTAATCAATGGATTTTCTTCAGTAGAGCCATCAATGACTAATACAAATTCTCCTCTAACTTGTTCATTCTCCGCCCATGCTACAGCTTCTTCTAAAGTACCTCTTACAAATTCCTCAAACTTCTTGGTCACTTCTCTTGCCAACACAACTTTTCGAGTTGAGCCCAGTATTAATTGCGCATCCTTCAAAGTATCTTTTAAACGATGAGGTGCTTCGTAAAAGAGCATAGTTTCTTTCTGATATTGAATCGCTTCAAGTGCAGCTTTTCTATCTTTCTTTTGTCTTGGCAGAAAGCCATAAAACGTAAATGACAACGTTGAAAGACCAGATGCGATCAATGCACTTAACGCAGCATTAGCACCAGGTATTGGCACGACTGATAAGTTTTCTGCTACTGCTTTTGCTACAATATCAGCACCTGGATCTGAGATGCACGGTAATCCAGCATCACTGACGAGGGCAATATTCTTTCCATTTCGCAGAAGCTCTAGAAGCTTGTCCCCACCATATTCTAAGTTATGTTCATGGTAACTGATGAGGTGGGTGTCAATTTCAAAGTAGTTACACAACTTCTTCGTATTGCGTGTATCTTCAGCAGCAATATAGTCAGCTTCTTTCATTATACGTATCGCGCGTATTGTCATATCCTCTAAATTTCCAATAGGTGTCGCCACTAAATATAAAATACCAGTTGTTAACTGATCTGAAAAACTTTTTTGTGCGTTCATAATTGTTCACCTCTTATTCCTTTAGAAATATACTCTATTTTATTCTTCTTATTTAACTGCTTAAATGCATATTCCGCTTTCATAGCAAGTTGTTTAGTTTCATGAACTTCTTGATAAATACAACACACCGGACGTCGTGCTCGTGTATATTTTGCGCCTTTCCCATTGTTATGGACACTCACACGTTTACTCAAATCATTCGTATAACCGGCATAATACGATCCGTCCAGACATTCCAACACATAAAAGGTATGTTCATTAGTTTTTTCCATAAAGCATCTCTCTTACTTCTTCAGTGTATTCTCCTTGTTCATCGTACACAAATAACGGCGGAAGAATCTTTAAATCAGGTTTGCCATCTTTTATTCCTTCTATTAACAGGGTATTCGCTTCTTTTCCTTCTTTCGGATACACAAAACGAATACGTTTCGGTTCCAGTCGATTCGCTCTCATCGCTGTCACAATATCTAACAAACGTCCAGGTCTATGAACAAATGCCGCTTTTCCACCTTGTTTAAGCAATTGACTTGCAGATTGAACCGCTTCATCTAATGTTAAATAGAGTTCATGACGAGCAATTGCTAAATGCTCTTTCAAGTTTTTATCACTGGCTTCATGTGCAGGAAAATAAGGAGGATTGCACGTAACCACATCAAATTTTTCAAAGCCTAGTTGTTTTGGAATTGTTTTTACATCGCCTTCAAGAATGGTAATTTGGTCTTGTAATTGATTATACTCCACACTTCGTATTGCCATATCAGCTAGTCGATGTTGCAATTCAACACCGATAATTTTCGCCTTTGTACGTGCACTTAAAAATAATGGGATGACTCCATTTCCTGAACATAAATCAACAATAGCCCCTTTTTTAATGGGAACATAAGTAAATTTAGCCAGTAATACCGCATCTAGAGAAAAAGAAAAAACAGATGGACTTTGAATGATGCGAAGCTCCTCTGCCAGCAAATAATCTAATCGTTCATCCTCTTGTAAATGTATTTCCATTTGTTGAATCCTCCAACATAACAAAAGACCGACATCCACTTACTTACAGTGGAATCAGTCTTTCATCACCCGTTTTGTTTATTTAAAAAGGAAAGACAAAATAAACAATCTTCACCTTTACGTGAACTTCCAAAATGCACATGGCACACATGGAAACCTTCTTGATATAATCGAGCTAAATTATCGTAACCCTCTCCAATATCAAGACGGCTTACTTTTACTTTTTTTGCATTTAGCTCAGACTGCTTTAAGACAGCTTCTTCCGCTGCATGAATTTCATCCAAACGCTTTCTAAGGTGGGAATTCTCTTGTTGCAAAGACTGATGTTCTTCCATCATAAATGCCACGAACTCTTTAAGTGCATGGAACTGCCCTTGCAATGATTCTAATTGCTGTTCAAATTCCATGACCGTTTCCAAAAAATTACGATCTTTCACGTAAATCACCCCATTGTTCAGTCCGTTACACTTGGTTTTCTTCATATTGTTGAATTTCTTCTAATGTATATTCTAGCACACGTTGTTGCTCAGCTATTTCAACTTGCATCACGCGTTCTAATAAATTAATTCCAATTACTTTACCTTTTCCTTCTGGTGTAGAAATACGAGCGCCCATGTCTGGCATTAACAATTTAGAGGCTTCATACTCGTCATTTTCGTATTTTAAACAGCACATTAAACGTCCACATAAACCTGAAATCTTCGATGGATTTAGAGACAGATTTTGATCTTTCGCCATTTTAATCGATACAGGTTCGAAATCGCCTAAAAATGTAGAACAACATAGCATACGTCCACAAGGCCCGATCCCACCAAGCATTTTCGCTTCATCTCGAACTCCAATTTGACGTAACTCAATTCGTGTTCTAAAGACCGAAGCCAAGTCTTTTACCAAGTCACGGAAGTCCACGCGACCTTCAGCTGTGAAATAAAAGATGATTTTATTGCGATCAAATGTATACTCTACATTCACTAGCTTCATTTCTAATGTGTGTTCAATAATCTTTTCTGTTCCAAGTTCAAACGCATGTTGCGACTCCGCTTGGTTTTCATCCACTTGATAACGATCACGTTCATCAGCTAGACGCACGACATGTTTAAGGGGCAACACCACATCGTGTTCTTCAACTTGCTTAATGGGAACTACGACTTTCCCGTATTCTATCCCTCTTGCTGTTTCAACAATAACATACTGACTCTTTTCTAACGGAAAATCAGCTGGATCAAAATAATATATTTTACCCGCTTTCTTGAAGCGGACACCTACAACATTATACAAACGAAAATCCCTCCTGCATATTTAACATTAATTGTTCCATTAAAAGCGTCCGATTCATATTACGATGCAATTGTTGCTTCGCTTTTAATATGGCCTCAATTTTATTCGACAAGTGCTCATAACTACAGTGATGTGCATGTTGCTGATAAAATGGCAAGAAATCCGGATACGTAAATAATGTATTACTATTAGCCTTAACTGCTACTAAATCGCGGTATGCGAATAAAAGTAAATCCAATGCTTGTTCTGTGTCTTCTTTTTCTTTTAACAAAGGTAGCCAATCTTCATGAACCGTTAACATGGCTTCATGTACATTTGTTTCAACTGCCTCTACCAATTTTAACACTGTTTTTCGAACCTGTGCAAACTGGTCATCCTTTGCCAACCGTAAAGATTCTTCTAAATCATTCGTTAACATGGAAACGGTTGCCGCCATAGATGCTGTGAGACCTTGATCTACCAACACTTTAACGCGTTCTTCATAAGGAATTGATGGAAAAGAAATAATTTGACAACGCGATCGTATTGTCGATAATATCGCATATGGCTTTTCCGTTAATAAAAAAGCAGTGACCAGTCCTTCAGGCTCTTCTAAAAATTTCAGTAAAGTGTTCGCAGCTGAAATGTTTAATCGATCTGCCCGATGGAGTACATATATTTTACGGCCAGCTTCAAGCGCCGTTTTATTCATCTCAAAAATCAGTTGTAACATTTGATCTTTTTTTATATCTTGACCGTCTGGCTCAATTTGAATAAGATTTGGATGATTACCAGATTCAAATCTTCTACAGCCTCGGCATGTTTCACATGAAACATTTTCAATAGGTTGTTCACACAGCAGTAATTTAACAAAAGATCGCATCACAGCTAATTTGCCAGTTCCTCTCGCTCCCTCAAAAAGATATGCGTGAGCAACTCGATTTTTTTGGAAAACCATTTGAAGTTGTTTCGTAATAACAGGTTGTAGTTTTATTACATCTGATAGGTTTTCACTCAATTCGCTGCTCACCTCTTCTTTTAAAAAAACCCGTGCTCCGGACATCCGGCAAACACGGGTTTTTCGTGTATGTTTGCATAAATTTATTCATGCAAAGATTATTTTCAGAGCTTTTTTTAAAAATGATGAAACTGTTCAATTGGAAGCACAAATATTGTTGCCCCACCAACTTCAACTTCTACTGGATAAGGAATATATGAGTCCGCATTACCACCCATTGGAGATACAGGAGCTATCATTTGCTCCCGCGAACGACAATTATCACGTATTAAATCAAGTGCATTAGATACTAACTCATCATCTGTACCGATTAAAAAAGTTGTATTACCTGAACGTAAAAAACCACCAGTACTTGCTAATTTGGTTGCACGAAAGTCAGCTTTCGTGAGTGCACTAGATAAACGGCTACTATCTTGATCTTGGACAACAGCCACGATAAGTTTCATCAGCTCATCCCCTTTTCCGGAAGTTCTTCCTAATATTATAACATGAAATGGTCAATCAATTCATGCGTGATTCAAGAGATTTTTTCATAACATCCATTACGTCACTCGTTACTTCTTTTTGCGATTTTGATGCATCTATTACGTGAATGCGATTTGGATAGCGTTTAACTACTTCTTGATATCCCTCTCTAACCAATTCATGAAAGGCTAAACTTTCAGCATCCATTCTATTCTTTTCCCTTTCATCATGTTTAGCAATCCTTTTTAGACCAATCGATGGCTCTAAATCAAACAATAATGTCAAGTCCGGCATTAATTTCCCTATCGCAAATTCATTAATCGAAAGAACTTCATCTATTCCTAGACCGCGTGCATGTCCTTGGTATGCAAGAGATGCATCAATAAAGCGATCACATAAAACAATTTTATTATCATTTAGTGCTGGAGCAATCTTTTCAACTAAGTGTTGACGTCTCGCGGCTGCATACAATAGTGCTTCAGTTCGCCCATCCATCTCAGTGTAGTCATTATTTAAAATCACTTCACGGATGTGTTCTGAAATGCGAATTCCACCGGGCTCGCGTGTTGAAACGATATTGTATCCTTGGGCAGTTAATTGTGAAACAACATCACTTAAAACCGTTGTCTTTCCTGCTCCTTCTGGTCCTTCAATCGTAATAAAAAATCCTTGATTATTCATACTTTTGCCTCCTTCAAAACCAGTAACTGTTTTCGGCTCAAATCATGTTCTCCTTGAATTATAGCGCCACTCGCTAAATAATCCGCGAGCATTTCCAGTTTACTTGTTGTAATTCTCTCCCCACGAACGAATAATGGAATGCCTGGCGGATATGGAATGACCATTCCTGCACAAACTCGTCCAGTCGCCTTTGTATATAATATCCATTCATTTTCTGTTCCCTGTAATTCTTTATAGGAAACAGCTAAAGTTGATAGAGCATATAAATCGTGTGAATAATCGATATCTACTTTGTCTCTTTGTTGTTTTGCACATTTTTCTACAGCAGTCTTAATCTTCATTCTTATTTCGGCAAATGGAAACTGATGTCTCGCCTTTAACAACGGCAATATCAAAAGGACTTGCTCTGGATCTGCTAATTCCACGTAAATACCTTGAAGCTCTAATTGTTTTTGCAACCTGTAACCTGTATATTGATGAACCCGCAAAATCAATTTTAATGGATCATCCACTTCAACTACTTCTAGAGAATGTATGGTTTTTAAACTATCCACAAATAGTTTACGAGTAGTAGAAAATAACTGATGATCTTCATGTGCATACGTCCCAATATAATGCCTAGCATCATCTAGTGATGCTAGTATCAAATAAGATGGACTACTAGATTGAAGCATTCGCAAATAGCGATTCACTTTATCATGAGAAACACGATTTGATTGAATATGTAAATAAGAACCCATCGTCATAGCTGGAAGTGTTTTATGAGCAGATTGTACAACAACATCTGCACCCATCTCAAGCGCAGATATTGGGAAATCCGCTGTTGCTATAAAATGCGCTCCATGAGCTTCGTCAACCAGTACTGGTATTCCATGAGAATGCGCTAAACTAATGGCTTCCCCCATTACGGAATTAGTAACACCATAGTATGTTGGATGCGTTAGTATAATGGCTTGGGCATGTGGATAATGTTCAATTGCCGCCGCGACTGTAGCCAAGCTAACATGGGTTGATGTGTGAGTTTTCTCATCCCATTCTGGAGTTAAAAACACAGGATCTGCACCAACCAACTCAAGAGCGTGAAAAATTGACTTATGCGCATTTCGTTGAACCAAAACTCGGTCCCCTTCTCGACACGTTGCATAGACCATCGCTAAGTTCCCAACAGTCGTACCATTCACCAGAAAATAACTATGTGTTGCTTCATATGCTATTGCCAATAATTTTTGCGCTTCTTCTATGACGCCCTCAGGATGATGATAATCATCTAGACCTTCGAGCTCCGTATAATCAAACTTCATTACATCTTTGAACGCACGTGGCAATTCAGACAATGCCCCATGCTTATGCCCTGGTACATGAAACGAAGTATTTTGCTTTTTGTAAAAACGTTGCATCGCCTCTACGATTGGCCGTTTATCCATTTAATAATCCCTCGCACATTCATATGTATTCATTATACATCAATACTTATATCATCTACCCTCAGAATTAAAAACAACAACCTGTCCAGCAAAATTTTTATTTTCAGATCTTCTATATTTCTGGATTTAATGAGTATGAATGTATATTGGTGGATCATAAATCAAGACTTTCTTCGTCTTCGAGCCATTCCATCAACATTAACCAGTCACATAAAGAGAATCAAGATTTGTCATATTTCCCGGGAAATATGTCGAAAAAGCACGTATTCTCCCTAATAAGTCGTTTATCCTTTAGGAAATGAATCCTATTGAGTGATTATCTAGCCTATTTCGCAAAGGACCACTAGACAATTCCACAAAATTTGCGGCCGTATCTTTACCACTTACTTAATTTCTGGCAGTCGATGTCCATTCTATTGTCATCCAAATTTGAAATCTTTAAGTTATCAAGGATGCGACCACAATCACTTGTAGGGTAGCATGCCTGGGAAGAAAACTAGTCTAAACCCTTCTTATACATTGAAGAAAATCCTTTTTTCACAAAGGATCTCGTTGTTGAAAGTGAAAATCGAGCATTCATATCTTAATAGCTAAATAGTAAAATATTTTTTCGATCAAATTGAGGTGTTTATCGGTCAATCACGTTTCATACCCTGTTATCTTGGCGATCCTTTCTCGCTTTCCTACTATTAATAATTGAATAAAACCAAAAGAAATCCGATACCTTTTTTTACAGGTACTGGTTTTTCTGTTTATTTAGGATTGAAAAAGATTTAATCGGCTTCGCGACTCGTTTATTCGGCTAGAACGAGGTTTTATTCCGTTTCGCCCATTTTTATCCATATAAATCCTTCTCGAGGGGCAATCGAAGAGGAATAATTGGCTTGATTTTCGCTACGCTGCTTAATGGTGAACGAAAATATCAGAAAGTATTGGTATTCTTAGGTATGGTGACTTGTTAGTTGAGACAACTGTTGTACAAATCTAATGATTTTCGTCACATCCCAGGTCTTTCCGTAAGCTATAGGCTCCAGGTCTCTTTCTTTATTTCCCTGAACTCTTTGTTTAACCC
>NZ_AMGD01000022.1:0-58308 GCF_000297555.1 Paenisporosarcina sp. TG-14 | reverse complement strand
TATAGGAAACATAAGTTCAAATAGATCCCTACCATTACTTTTGAAGGAAACTTCATAAAAGAAGGGACTTTTAAAGGGAAAGTATGTACATATGTCTTTGGAAAATTGACAGACACCCCTACACATTGCGAAGAGTGCGGTGTCAGAAACATTATCATGTCGCTTATGGATGTAGAAATTTCCAGAATTACAAAAACCGTATTATTTTACACTTTAAATTAAAACCAGCTGATAAACTAAGCGAACAAACACAATTACGCTAAAAAGCAGCATAATCCTACTATTAAGCATTTTACTGGATCAGGAATTTTAACGTACAATTTTAGTTGATTGGAGTGCAAGATGGCGACTCCAGCGGGAAAAGCGCGAGCTGAAGACCCCACAGGAGCGTGTTCTTTGCGACGAGGAGGCTGAAGCCGTGCCCGCGGAAAGCGTCCATCTGAAACGGAAAGCAACGGGATATTTGACTAATCGTAAGAAAAGATTGTCCAGAAAGTCATTTTCACTATTTTCTGGACAGTCCCGCGAAGAATAATCAATTATAGCCGACTGAAATTCTTCACCAACGTCATTTGACAAAGAACCTTAGTTCCATTGTCGAATAAGTATACTTTAAGTTAATTAAATGCTTAAAATTCACTTTTATAAAAAAATATTTACTACGTAGTGATGTTTTTAGTTTAGATGAATTGGGTATATTCTGCTGATACATGTTAATTTAAAAATAGAACGGAGAGTATAGATGAAACCAATCGTTGGTATTACTGCAGAAGTGTTAGAAGATGGTAGCTACTTTATGCCACCCGTATACCCCAATGCAATTACGCAAGCAGGAGGTATTCCTTTGTTAATTCCCCTCATACCAGGAGAAGATTTAGAGGCAATGTGTGAACAAATAGATGCATTATTTGTAACAGGTGGGGAGGATATTGATCCTGCTTATTATGACCAGGTACCTCATGTAGATTTAGGTAAAATTGCTCCACGTATAGATGCAATGGAGTATGCGTTAATTCAGAAAATATTAGAATTAGACAAACCGTACATTGGTGTATGTAGAGGATTGCACATGCTAAACGTAGCTACTGGAGGAACACTTTATCAAAGCATTCACTCCCAACGTGAAGAACCAGTCATGCAACATAAACAACAGGCTGAAAGAACACATCGATCACATCCTATTGAAGTAGAAAAAGATAGTCGTATGTACAAAATACTAAAAGAAGACAAATTTAAAGTGAATTCATACCATCATCAAGCTTGTAATGAAGTGAAAAGTCCTTTAAAAATCGTTGCCCGTGCAGCAGATGGCATCATAGAAGGTGTTGAAAGTACTGAGCATTCCTTTGTATTTGCTTTCCAATGGCACCCTGAAGAATTTGCACAAATTGACGATGAACCTTCAAAGCGTCTATTTAAATCATATATTGACGCTGCTAAGAAAAGAAAATCACTAGAATAATAGTAACGGTAAAAGCTTATGGCAATTGCCATAAGCTTTTCCTTATGTGAAAAAATTAAAACCTCCATAGGTATTTTCTTTCATTCGAGGCTTATATGTGTAGCATCGAGCTTTTTAAAAGATAGTTAATACAACAAGCAAATTTCATTTTTCAAAATGAAAAATCAAAACCAGGAACCCAAGTGACACCATTCTTGCACGAACAAATTGTGCGCCAAACGTGAATATTAGATAAGTGTTCGCGAATATCAGATATAACACTGTGAATATGAGATAACCCACTATGAATGCCAGATATCCTTAAAATGCAACAGCCCACAAATACAAAAAACCCTTCTGGCACATTGCCAGAAGGGTTTCATACACTTAATTTTGTATTGTAAAAATAATCGTTAATAATGTCTACATCTGAATGTGGAATATATTCGCCTTGGACAATTTGCGATCCATTAATGCACCCACTTGTGAGTAAGACAATATCACCGGGTTGACTTGCTTCTAAAGCTTTTATTACCCCTTCATGTCTAGATGGAGCGGTCAGTACTTCTTGCAAGTATGGTTCAGTGAAACCTTTTAGAACCGCATCAACAACTTTCCAAGGGTCATTGTAGCCAGGGTGATCAACCGTTACGACTAAAACATCAGCCTTACCTTCAGCAGCCTTCGCCATTTTGGGCATTTTAGAGAAATCACGAATACCAAGTCCAGTGATTAATGTAATTAATCTTTCGTGAGGCAGTTTTTTGACAGCAAGCATTATGGCATCTAATGCGACAGGTGTATGTGCGTAATCTAAAATGATTTTTCGGTTATCTGGACCGTGAATTACTTGAAATCGACCATCGACTTGTTCCATATTTGGTAAAGCCAATAAAATTTCATCAATTGCCACGTCAGCTAATATAGCAGCTCCAATAGCAGACACTAAATTTCCTACATTATATTCCCCATAAATTGGGATGCTAATGGAATGGGAGATTCCTTTATAAAGTAAATCAAACGACATTCCATCTGCATAATGATTGATGTTTGTCCATATTAAATCGGCATGTGAGTCATTATTGTGAGAGTAAGTTAAAATCGAACCATTTGCGACTCGAATAATATCTTCGCTCATGCCGGAGTCGTCCAAATTTACAATGCTTGCTTTTGCTTGCGTAAATAAGCGAAGTTTACACATTTTATAATGCTCGAACGTTTTATGATATTCCATATGTTCTTCTGAAATATTTGTATGAATGGCTACATCAAATTCAAACCCACCTACTCGATATTGATCTAACGCAATTGAAGATACTTCCATACAAGCCGCTTTATCCCCGCGTTTTAAAAGCTCGCTAAAGATAGCTTGTACATCTGAAGACATTGGAGTAGTCGGTGTGCTTTTCTTAATATGCAGGACTTCTTTTGAAGTGTAAATGCCATTCGTTCCTAACATACCACAAGGAATTCCCAGTAAATTCAATAAATTACGAACATATGAAGCAACTGTTGTTTTACCATTTGTACCAGTAACTCCTACTTTAAATAACTTGTCAGAGGCGTGATGATTAAATTCGATAGCTGTATAAGCTAATGCTTCACGAGAGTCTCCAACGAGGACAAAAGAAATGTCTGAATAAGAAGAGGTAAAACCTTCAATTATTGACTTTTGAGAAGCAACTATAGTTGTAGCTCCATTTTCTATGGCTTCATTTATATAAAAGTGTCCGTCTGTCTCTTCTCCAATGATGCAAAAAAAGGCAAACTGATTTTCTACATCTCTTGAATCGTATACAATCCCAGCAGTATCTTGCGTAGTAGGTCCATATACATGGAGTGCATTTAGTTGAGGAAGTTGAGTCCATTGAATATCCATAAAATGCTCCTTTTTGTTCAATAAGATAAGTCTAAGTGTACCATTACACGTTAGGAAACAATAGCGCAATTCGACAAAATGCGAGTATTTTCCCATACGTCATTACTATTTTTTTAGAACTAATAATTCGTTCATTATAAATTTAGTATGCTTAAAAAACAACAAGCAATGCTTTAGAAAAAAAAGTTTAAAGGATTTTTTTTATTTGCAAAGAATTTAATTAATAGGAGGGATAAATAAAATGAAAATTTTAGTGATAGGTGGAACTTCTTTTGTTGGAAGATATTTAGTAGAAGCAGCGATAGAAAAAGGACATGAGGTAGTATTATTTAATCGTGGGAAAACGAATGTAGAAGTGTTTAAAGACTTAAGGCATATTCAAGGTGATCGTCGGATAGATGCAAAATTAGTAGGTCAAGAACAGTGGGACGTAGTGTTTGATACTTGTGCTTACTCGCCTCAAGATTTACAACCGATGATTGACAGTCTGAAAAATAAAACAAAAACTTATATGTTTATTTCAACCATTTCTGTTTATGATGATTATCAAAATGGCAGACCTAATGAATTAAGTTCTACTTTCACAAAAAAAATAGAAACAGATGAAGTCACAGGAGAAACATATGGACCGTTAAAAGTTATGTGTGAACAATTAGTTAACGACATTTTTAAAGAGTGTGCTTTAATTATTAGACCTTGTATTGTTGTAGGACCACATGATCCGACTGACCGATTTACATATTACGCTAAACGGTTAACAAAAGAAGGTAAAGTGGCTATACCAGGCGGAGATGAACTTAATCGACTAGTTCAATGGATTGATGTACGAGATATAGCTAAGTGGATTGTACAAATGGTGGAAGAAGGAAAATCAGGTACATTTAATGCTGCTTCTGATCCTCTTTCGTTAAATAATTTTATTGATGAAATCACAACTGAAGTAATTGAAAAAAAGTGGATTTCAGATGAAGTATTGGAAAAGGAAAATTTAGGAGCCCGAAGATATCCATTCTGGATGCCAATATCATCAGACTATCCAGAAGGTTTTTTCATTGTCAAAAATCAAAAGGCTGTAGAAAATGGATTAACGTTTAGATCATTAGCGAAAACTGCTCAAGATACGCGAGATTGGGCAGAAAATCGCGAACTGAAAGCTGGACCGACAATACAACAAGAACAGTTGCTAATTAAAAACAATTGATAAACGAAATATTTCACGATTTAACTTTTTAAATCCAAATACATCTCATGCTCTACTAATTTTATAGAGAGACTGACTTTATTGTCTAGTAATTATAGACATAAGAGTCAGTCTCTTTTGTCTGAAATTAATATTATTTACCAAGAGCAACACCACCTCAAATATGACAATAAAGACAATCTTGTTAAATTTAAACCTGCTAATTAGGCTTATATTACAAACTGATTAATTAATCTAAATATTGTTTAACTCAAATTAATGAAAGGGTAGATAGTATGTATACTCAAAATTATATAGGAGGTAACACCATGAACTTAGAATCAAATCGTCGAATTGTTGTAGCTTTATCAGAAGAACAAATGTATGTGAAATTAGAACAATTAAAAGAACAAGGATATTCTGAAAGTGATATTCATGTTGTTTCTAAAGAGCACTCACACATGAGTACATTGAATAGTCACTCACAAGTTTCAACACACGAAGCGGGAACTATGATAGAAAAATTTAAATCCTGGTTTACCGGTGAAGACGCAATTAAAGAAGGATTCCGTAAATTAGATTTAAGCGATGCTGAAACAGAGTGTTACTCTAAAGACGTGGCAAATGGGGCATTCGTTCTTTACACAGACAGGGAAGCGGAGCCAAATGAAGATGTCCTAGCAAATCAACAAATAGAAGATTTTGAAGTAGAGAATAATGTGTTTGATTCTTCAAGAAATAGTGAAGAACCATATCCAGGTGAAGAACGACCAGTTCAGCCAAGTGAGCCTAATTTTAAAGAAATAACTCGAAATGATGCGAGTGATAACAAACAATTAAACGAAAAAACGGAGCCACAAAGTGAATACGCTAAAGCGCAAGGATTCGAACCATCAACAAATGATTTAGTAAATAAAACAGATGGTCGGTTTGACGAAGTCCAAGATCGTTTTGAGCGTGGCGAAACTTTTTCTACCAATCCTTATTTGGCTAAAGATGAAAACCATATTGGACATTCAATGGAAGAAGAGAATATGGTACAAAATAAGCGTCCAACTGAAATTTCAAATGAGCAACGTTTTGGTTTTCAATCACAAGGTGCTGATCCGAATTTAGGTCCTGGTCCTGAAGGTTTAGATAGTAACTCTAATGAACTGCACTCAGGTGATGATGAGCAAGAAGATATAAAGACGAATCAATATGAAGAGCGTCTTGACTCTGAAAAATTGCGTAGCAAAATGCCACTAAACAACAAAATATTATAATAAAATTCTAATTTAACTACATCTACTAGAGACCCCCTCTATATAGATTAAACCCGTTGCAGTCTCTATGAGCACTGCAACGGGTTTTGTGTGTGAAAAAATATATAATTTGTTTAAAAAAGAATTTTAAATGTAATATTTATTTTTTGAATTTATAAATGATGAAACCAATAAGACCGCCTATAATAGAGGGTATCAGCCAACCGATGCCTTGTGTATATAGTGGAAGGTAATTAAATGCACTTTCTATAACAGGGAAAGTTATTTTAGCAGCTTTTAGCCCATCAAAAATACTGATAAAGCTGGTGAATAATAATGCTAATTGATAAACAATCGGTGATCGATCAAAAGATTTGTCAATGAATGATAGAAACATCAATACAATTGCTAACGGGTAAATAGCTAACAAGACAGGTATTGAGAAACTAATAAGTTGAGTTAACCCAACATTTGAAACAATTGCACTAAATCCAGCGAAGATAAAAACTAACAATTTGTAAGATATTTTAGGTATTATTTTCTCGAAGAATTGAGAGGAAGCTACAACTAATCCAATAGAAGTCGTTAAGCACGCAAACATAATTGTCATAGCTAAAATGATTTTGCCGAAATTCCCGAATAATTCAACTGAAGCTAATGCTAAAATTGCACCGCCGTTGTCTTGAATACCAATCTCATCGATACTTGTTGCCCCAATATAACTTAATGCAATGTAAACAAGAGATAACCCTAATACCGCGATAAAGCCAGCAAAAATAGTTGTTTTGACTAATTTCTTCTTATCATGGACTCCTTTATTCTCTAAAGCTTTAATAACAACAATACCAAATACTAAGGCTGCTAAAAAGTCCATTGTTAAATAACCTTGTAGAAAGCTTTCAAAAAAAGGACTTTCTTTATAAGCACCTTTTGATTGTCCAATTTCACCCATAGGCGTAATTATACTTTTTAGCGTTAATAATCCAATGACTGTAATTAATATTGGTGTTAAGATTTTTCCGATGCGATCAACAAGCTTAGTAGGATTAAGAGCGAATAAGACGGTTACAGTGAAAAATAAAATACTAAATATAACTAATGGCCATTTTTCTAGTAACAAGCCTTCTGCTAAAAAAGGAGCAACGCCAATTTCAAATGAAACTGTTGCAGTTCTAGGTATAGCGAAAAGTGGACCAATTACGAGATAAACTACAATGGTGAAAATTAATCCGAAAAGTGGATGTACTCTACTTGCAATTCCTTGTAAGTCTCCGCCAGATTTTGCTACTGCTATCACAGCCAGTAATGGCAATCCAACTCCAGTAATAAGAAAACCAGATATAGCAAGTACTAATGATTCCCCAGATAACTGACCAAGTAATGGTGGAAAGATAATATTTCCAGCACCTAAAAATAATGCAAATAACATGAGACCAACTACTATATTCTCTCCAATAGTTAGAGTATTTTGTGATTTCATTTATAAAACTCCTTTTTAATACGTTAGCAACAATCAACAATTATACATGATGTATTTAAATTAAACTAACAAAATTGTGACAAATGCGAGAAAATTCTAAACTTAACAGAGAGTAATGAACAAAGGAGGAATTAATTGTTAGGTTTCGGTACTTAAGAGAGAGGATGACAACAGTCTTGCACTTACCAACTTGTAGTAAACGTTAAACCATTGATATATTTGCGCGAATTTTAGGTAAACTTAACGATTGCCAATAAGAACTATCCCACGCAAATATCAGATCACGGATTTGGTAAGTGAAAGTAATATAAATTAAAGTCTAAACAATTTTATTATATTGTTAACATTGATAGAATTTATACAAAAAAATGTGTCATTTACGACTGCTAATGACACCGTTAAAAGCATAAAAAATTCTTTGGGAAGTATTCCTTCTATAAAGAAAAGTAATGATTATTAACTTAATGTAATAGTCATTTGATTATCATAATTCGACTTATACATGACAAAACAACCCAATTATTTCCCGGGCAATAGACTTTAACAAATCCCCCCAAAAAAACCAGCTATTTTAAAAGTAGATACACTTTTAAATAGCTGGTTAGCTTTTAATTCATTATTTATTTATGCAATGACAACCGGTAATAATTTTGCGGATGTTAAACGTTTACGAACTATTATGCCAACTGTTGCAGCAATTACTGCTTTAATGATTCCCACAATAATAAATGGAGTAACCCCGCCAGCTAAAACAGCCGTCCAACTTAACTCTGCAATAAATTTTAACCAAACTGCACCAAACGTTAATGTAACGACTGTCCCCATAATATTGGCAATGATGGCATGGGTTACGGTAAATCCAAAACGTTCTAAATACCAACCTATAATGAAAGCTGCTGGAATAAATCCGATGATATAGCCTCCTGTTGGACCAAAAACTATGCCAAGTCCTGAGGTCATAGCGCTAAACACAGGTAAGCCCGCAATTCCTAACATGATGTAAACAAGTACGGATAACGTACCGTACCGTTTTCCTAAAATAGTTGCCGCTAACCCGATGGCAAGTGTTTGCCCGGTAATTGGAACTAGTGGTAGTGGTATAGTTAATTGCGCCATAATGCCGATAATCGCTGCAAAAAGTGCAGTTACGATTAACATTTTTAAATTTTCATTTCTCACATATAATCCCCCAGTTTTTCGTAAACTTGTTATTTATTTTAGTTAACATAAAAATATCATAATGAATCTTTCATGATTCGTCAATAGGTGCTTTCCTTTTTTTTGGCGATTCGAGAGTATAAGTTTTTTCAAATTACACTTTCGGACTTCAAATAGTTATGTCTAGCTAAATGTGACAGCTCGTACCTAAGGTCTTGCTCCTGCGATTACTCGTCGCAAAAGGAACCTTTCCAGCACCGTGATGAGCTAGAAGATGCTTTGCGCTTTTCTTAGTTTGGGTATATAGTTCTTATAGTAGATAGACTAAAATTCCTAATAGATTCGGAGGAATACAAGATGGATGATCGACAAATAGATGCAGCAGAGCTACTGAGACGAAAATCACGTCAACAGTATTGGACTACGACAAAGCGTACTTCACCCCTGAAAAAATATATTCCTTCCGTGAAAAAAGCGAAAGACTATGTAGTACTTGATTTTGAAACAACGGGATTACGACCAGGAGCAGATCAAATTATTCAAGTCGGAGCTGTAAAATTCCGAAATCATGAGCAAATTGGCATTATGAATCAACTTGTTAATCCATTGCGGTCGATTTCAACACGTATTACGGCTTTAACTGGTATTACAAATACTATGGTGAAAAATGAACCAAAGATTGATAGTGTAATAAACGAGTTAATTGAATTTATTGGAGATCTACCGATTGTTGCTCATAATGCATCGTTTGATATGAACTTTTTATATGCTCTAGAAGAAAAAGTTGAAGTACCTACATATACAGTTATTGATACATTAAAACTTTCAAGAAAAGTATTTAATGAAACACCTAATCACAAATTAACAACACTAGCTCAGTATTTGCAACTTGAGCATAATGCTCATGATGCTTTGGGAGATTGTCTCGTCACAGCTAAAATTTATCAATATTGCTTCAAACATTCCATTTAACTTACTCAGTTAAATGGTTTTTTTTGTTTAATAAAACAACATCCGTCTTAATAGAAGGTAAGCACCTACATTATAAATGTTTAGTAACTATAGAAGAAATAGAAAACTTTTCATTGTTACATTAACCCTACAATGAATTTTTTAGAATGTTTAAATACCAAAAATTTCGGTTTTCATTAAATGATAACAAAAACCATTTATAAAAATGAATTCATTTACTTTAGTCAGGTAAAGTATTAAGATTACTGTATTGATTTTCGTATTACGAAATAGTTAATGAGGTGAAGTCCCAAGTGAAACAATGGAAAATTTATGGAATTCTCGTCTTAGTTATGTTCATATGGGGCTTTAATTTACCAGCCGTAAAATATTTAGTTTCTGAAGTGCGTCCTGTTACTATGACTGCATTTCGTATATTTTTAGCAAGTCTAACTGTGTTTACAATTTTAACGGCGATGAAACTTGTGAGAAAACCCACGAAAAAAGAATGGAAATTTATTTTCGTGGGGGCACTCCTTAATGTAGTATTACACCAATACTTCTTGTCAATTGGATTATCCATGACATCCGGTTCGAATGCTGGTTTAATTTTAGGTACGGGTCCCGTGTTAACCGCTGTATTAGTATCCTTAATCATGCGAGTTTATCCTTCAAGATTGCAATGGGTTGGCGTTGTTCTTGGTTTATTTGGCGTCAGTGCCACAGTATTAGCAGCTGGAGAAGGGGCATCTGGTTTATCTTTTGGTGATGTATTCGTATTCATATCGATATTAGCTCAAGTGTTTAGTTATTTGGTCATAAGTAAAGCTTCAAAAACATTGGATCCAAGGTTGCTCACTGCTTATATGTTCTTAATCGGCTCATTCGTATTGTTTGTCATTAGCTTGGTCCAAGAACCAGGTGAAATTCAAGTATTTTTCGAAGTTCAGCCGATATTTTGGGCTCTTTTCTTTGGTAGTGCAATAATCGGAACAGCAGTTGGACATATGCTCTTCAACTACTCAGTTGGTAAAACAGGCCCATCAAAGGCTGCCATTTTTATGAACTTAAATACGTTCTTTTCATTAGTAGGAGCTTCCATTTTTTTAGATGAAGTCATATCAACTCGACATATATTTGGACTTGTTTTTATCGTCACAGGAGTGATATTTGGCTCAGGTGCCGCGGAAGACTTGTGGAGAAAGCATAAATTAAAGAAATCTGTCTCGAATTGAGTCGAATAGGAAAGGGTATATCCTGTACATACAGAGGTTAGACCCTTTCCTAATTTTCTACATAAAACAACACCCACAAATGGGGTGGTAACTGAAAAAGTTAATTTATAATTTCTTTACTTAAGCACTAGGTTAGGTGATTTCTGTTACAGCGCACTTTCATGTTTCGAAGCTAGCGTAGAGATGCAGGAGCATATGTTTTTAGCCGCCTTGCACTTCAATCACCATAAATAATAAATATATTTTCTTTCATTTAAAAAAGGAGAGGTTCCTTTTTCTGTTCAAAATCTCACATAATATGCCCCCTCCTTTCCAATCAAGAATCTTTAAACCTTAGCTTATTTAAGGCGATTTACGATATCGTTGTGCTGATGCAATGAGCCGTGGAGATATTTTACATAAACCTCAAACGAATTATGTCCTTACTGAAGGAAGCAGAGTAAGCAATACGAAAGAAGGCGACATTCCGTTCAAAATCGAACGAAATGTCGCCTTTTTCAATTTAAACATGCTTACAAATTTTAAAAACGAAAGCAGTGGCCTCTAAATGGGAGTGGTTAGTATGAACCGTTTTTATTCATTCTATCTGCAACTTTGTAAGCGTCATAGATTCCCCAAATCCAAACAAGCGGGAAGGTAATAAATCCAATTAATACGAACATTAAGGCTGAATTGATAAGTTGCACGAGAATTAAAATTAAGCCTTTCACAATTTGACCATTATATATTTGCCCGACACCGGTCCAAAAGAAACTTAATACCGCGGCAATACCAGGGTTTTTTAATAACATAATAATATACCTCCTAATTAATACATTACTTATGTATACGAGTGGGATTCAAAAAAGTTTCAAAAGGATGTGTCATGGCCCAAATAGCTGTCGAGATATGTGAACTCACATTCACAAAATTATGTGGAAGATTGCTATCAAAGTAAATGCTATCCCCTTGATGAAGGTCGTATGATTGACCGTCCACTGTAACACGAATAGTTCCAGTTAGTACGTAGCCGCATTCTTCTCCCATATGAAACATTAATGGGTTATTCAAAGTTTCACCAGGATCCAATATCAATTTGAATAAGCTGATTTCTTTGCCATTACTCGGTGACAGAGGTTGATAAGTTATGTTTGGACGCATCTTTTTCAATTCAAAACGCTCATTTTCACGGAAAACAGTCACATTTTGTTGATTATCTTCTTCGAAAAAAGCGGAAATTGGCAATTTTAAACAGTGACTCATTTTCCATAAAGTGTCCAAAGAAGGAGACACTAGTCCACGCTCTATTTGAGAAATCATACTTTGGCTGACCCCTATTTTTTTCGCTAAATCATCCGCAGTAAATCCGCGCGATTTTCGTAAAATTCTTATACGCTTACCAACTTCTTCTTTTGGAAAGTCCATTTATTCAAACCTCCTTCCAATTAGTAATACATCTATCTCCTAGTTTACAACATTTTTTTAAAGTAAGTCAGATATATAGTAAATATTCTTAATTATTAATCATTCTATATTTTATTTTAAGGCACAATTACCAAAGACTCTTAAATACAATAAAAATAAGCGGAAGACAGTCAACCACAAATGCCCGAATTTGTGGCTCGTTCAGAGCATCTTAACGTTATGCCTTACTCACGTAGGGAAGTCTGAGATTAACTTCGAGTTATCTGGTGGGAAATTTAATAGAGGGTTATGTGATATACGTACACACTTATATAGTATTCACGTGAACCACATAATTTGTATGCCAACATCGTTTTACATGGTTTCCCAAAGTAGTTGCTGGAAGCGCACTATTTCGGAGATTATTTAAAGTATGCAGAAGCATATCGTTACTAGATTATAGCTATAAAAGAGGAGAATGCACAACAATTGGAAGACATATACATAAATATCCAATAAGTTAGAGCTGAGAATGATGCCAGGTAGTAGGTTGTTAGCAGGACAATTCCTATTATTGTAAATAACAATCGACTCTCAAATTTCTCCACTATACATTACGAGCTTTCTAAGCTATAATCCGCATATACTGTATACAGAATACAATAATTAGTGAAAAGAAGGAAACCACGTTGAGAAAAATCAAAAAACCTGAATCGCTCGCGGATCAAGCATATGATTTAATTCGTAAAGATATACTACTAGGTAAACTAGCCCCCAGTGAAGAATTGCCAGAAGAAAAATTTGCGATGGAACTTGGGATAAGTCGGACACCACTTCGTGAAGCGATTCGCAGATTAGCAACTGATGGATTGGTCATCTTACAAACAGGTAAGCCTGCAACTGTATCGTCCTTTACAAAAGAAGATGCACTTCATCAAATGGAAGTGCGTAAATTATTGGAAACCTACAATGTGGAGCAAGTAGTTCAACATGTAACACCAAAATTTCTGAAAAACTTAAAAGAAAACCTAAAACTTCAAAAAAATGCAGCTGAAAATAATGATTTTCATGACTTTATTGAATTAGATCGTGAATTTCATTTACTACTTGCTGATCAAAATCCTAATATAAAGTTGTGTGAAATGATTCATACTATTAATACTGGTGTCAATCGTGCCTTTTTAATTCTTGCAAATACATATCCTATTTCTGCAATGGAAGCGAGCGGGGAACATCAAGATATAATAACTGCTCTTGAAAAACAAAACGAGCTCGCTGCAAGAAAAGCCATGCACGAACATATGGATAATATTGAAAGAAGATTTCTTCATTACTATGAGGAGGGTTAAAGATCAATGCCACTTACAATAAACGAACGCATTACTAAGATTGAAGTTTCTGGTATTCGCCAATTTTCCAATCAACTTATTCATTATCCTGACGCAGTCAATTTAACCATTGGCCAACCAGACTTCCCAACACCAGAACGGGTGAAACAAGCGGGGATCACTGCAATTACGAACAACTTAACAGGGTACTCCCATAACGCTGGGCTAATCGAACTGCGGAAAGCAGTCAGTCATTTCTTCACTGAAAAGTATAGCTTCACGTATAAAGCAGACAGCGAAATAATCATCACGATTGGCGCAAGCGAAGCCATCGACGCTGTATTTAGAACGATATTGGAAGAAGGGGACGAGGTCATTTTGCCGGCGCCTTGCTATCCAGGGTACGCCCCAATTATTACGATGTGCGGCGCAAAGGTAAAGTATCTCGATACTTCAGATACAGGCTTTGAACCTGATCCCGAACGTTTAAAAGGGTTAATTACAGAGAAGACGAAGGCGGTCTTATTCAATTTTCCATCAAACCCAACTGGTGTCACCATTGATTCAAAGAAAATGGATGCATTAGCAAATGTCTTAAAAGAGCAAGAAATATATATATTATCTGATGAAATTTACAGTGAAAATACGTTTATAGGAGAACACCGTTCATTCGCATCATATCCACAACTACGCGATCGCTTATTTATTATTCACGGTTTATCAAAATCGCATTCCATGACTGGTTGGCGTATTGGCTTTTTATTAGGACCTGAAGCACTCATGCTACATTGTATTAAAATCCACCAATATAATTCAGTTTGTGCACCATTACCAAGCCAATACGCAGCGATTGAAGCACTTGGAAAAAGTAGCAGTGTACCTGCTGAAATGAATAAAGAGTACATGGTACGTCGAGATTATATCTACACTCGTCTACTAGCTATGGGGCTAGATGTTGTTAAACCAAACGGTGCTTTTTACATTTTTCCTTCTATTAAAGAATTTGGTTTACCTTCCTTCGAATTTGCAACAAGACTTCTAAAAGAAGGTGGAGTTGCTTGTGTTCCAGGCAGTGCATTTAGTCAATATGGTGAGGGCTTCATACGTATTTCTTACGCATATGCAATGCCTGTGCTAGTTAAAGGCATGGATCGCATGGAAGCATACATCGCAACATTAAGAAAAGAAGAAGTTGGGAAAATAGTTTAAAGTGCATGATTTTAAAGTTATCGATATTTTTCAAACGCACATCAAATAAGACGTCTATATTTACAGTGAAATTCATACTAGGGAGATTAGCATCATGACAAAACTTATGTGGTCAACACCGGAAGCCCTTCGTGCATTACTAAATGAAGTAGTTAGTTGGAAAAGTATGACGTTATCAGATGGAGAGCGTGAATTTCCATTCAAAGTTCAATCGAAATTACAAGATATTCCGTACTTTCAAGCTCATCCAGAACAAATAGAACTGACAGATGCTGACCTGGGTAGGAAATTTCTAACAGCACTATATAAACATCCTCAGGCAAGGGAAACAATTGTGTTACTAAGCCATTTTGATACAGTCAATACCGAAGAATATGGAGATTTGGAAATATTGGCATGTGAACCTGAAATGTTAACGAAAGCATTTTTTGAGCGGAAGAACGAATTACCCGATGAAGCACGTATTGACCTAGAATCGGGCAATTATTTATTCGGTCGAGGGACGATGGATATGAAAATGGGTCTTGTTTTACACATGGGATTAATTGAAAAAGCGAGTAAAGAACAGTGGCCAATAAACCTCATTTTATTGACTGTCCCGGATGAAGAGACGAATAGTTTAGGGATGAGAGCGGCAGTATCAAAATTAATTGAGTTGCGCACTCAACACGACCTTTCGTATAAACTTTTTCTAAATAGTGAACCAGTATTCGCGCAACAACCTGGTGATGATAAATATTATCTCTATTCAGGATCAATTGGTAAAATCATGCCGTCCGCCTTTTTTTATGGAATGGAAACACATGTGGGCGAGCCTTTAAGCGGAATCTCTGCAAACTATATTGCTGCTTTCTTAACTCAACATATGGAATACAATCCTATATTCCAAGAGACCGTTCTAGGTGAAAAGATGCCTTTACCCGTATCACTCCAACAAAAAGACTTGAAAATGGAGTATTCTGCACAGACTCCATATCGAGCTACTGCATTATACAATGTGTTCTTAATGAAACGTAATGCAGCTGAAATCATGGATTTATTCGAACAAGTGGCTATTAAAGCAGCAGATGAATGTAATGCAAGTTACCAAATGATTTGTTCTCGTGAAGGCGTAAGGCCAGTGGGAAATATAAGCGTCATGCGATATGATGATTTATTAAAGCATGCTGTTAGTAAATTCGGCGAGGAGTATGTGCAAACAGTAAAAATGACGGTTAGCGAAAATTACGAAATGGATGATCGTGAAAAATCTTTCCGCATTATTGATACTCTAATGATACATTGCCAAGAACTAGCCCCAGCGATGGTTTTACTTTACGCACCTCCATACTATCCAGCGGTTAACTCAAGCGATAATCCGTTAGTAGAAGAATGTGTGAAATTTGTCAAAGAATTTGGAGCTAGCAATTTTAATCGCAACATAAAACGTATTCATTACTTTAACGGTATTTCCGACTTAAGTTATGTGAACTACGATGATAACAGCGGTGGATGGCAAGTGTTTGAAGCCAACACGCCTGTTTGGGGAGACACCTATACCATTCCATTTAATGAAATGCGTGAGCTTCAAGCACCAGTGTTAAACGTTGGCCCATTCGGTAAAGATGCACACAGACGTACCGAACGCTTGCAAATGCAAAGCGCCTTCGTCGAAGTACCTCAAATTCTCGAAAACATGATTAAATCTGTACTATGTGAAAAAATATAATTCGAAATGACCCTCTCACAATATTGAAGTGAGAGGGTTTTACATCGTTGTGGGGACATTCTGATTGGACAATCGAATACACGTCTTTGGCCATCGCGCTAGCTGTTTTGAGAGGGAATTTGGTACCATTACAAATTTTGTGCAATCTGGAGCGCCATTCTGTCAACCTGGAACAATATTTTGTCAACCTGCAACGCAGTAGCAATCCCACAGGCTAATTAGTCGACGGCTTTGGCCGTCGCATTTGTTGTTTTGAGAGAAAATTAGGTACTGTTCTAAAACTCCCGAAAGTTTTAATCACGATTTTTGTTTATTATGATGCTGCTTTTTTCCTTGCAGTATAAAATTTTGCTGTTCTTGTTGATTTACATGGTAAATCGTTCCTTTGTTCATACCTGAGTGAGGGAATTGTGATTTTTTCATAAAATAACCAACTATATAGGATGTGTCTATACCTGAAAGAAAACGTAATTGTCGATTCGAAATTTGATTGCCGATTAAAGTGAACCAATCCACCATCACATCGTAAAAAGGATTATCCGGAATATGGAGACAGTGAGCACATACATATATTCGATTGCTTTCCTTGACTAAGGGGCCATCACATTTTGTGCAAAAAATACCCTTTAAAAGATCTGAAGGCATTATCTTATATTGTTGGCATATAGAATGTGATGCATATGGATGATTAGCATGGCTAATTTTTTTTGAATAAGTAATAAACCGTGCTTCGCTCAGTTGTATAGGAAGCTTGTTTAATTTTTGGACAATCGCTAGTAATTCCTTAGCAAAATGAATGTCTCCATTTTCACTACAATAATTTATGGTTGATGCATATGGAAATATAACAACTCGATGTACAGGAAGATGTAGGTCATGTTTACTAAACCAATCTTGCAAATTGTCACGGAAATAATCTGCATGGATGGTTGGACAATCGATGGATTCGACATGCTCATTCTTCTGAAGTATTTGACCTATGTCTTGAAAAGTGGTTTTTCCACTCCAATTATTAACTTCAATTATTAGGGCATAAGCAGATGTGAAAACTAAGATGTCAGTCTGGGTGGATGGAATATTTTTTTCGAGAAAACGAATGTTGTGGAAAATGTGGGGGATTGGGAAATAAATACTAGAAAGAACAGAATCAATATATTCTTCTCCACCATGACCGGCTTTGGCATTGTACAAATCCCGTTTGACATCGATATATTTGGGGTGATTAATCGACATGCGACGATGTAACCTTTTTAGTGCTACTAGTTTAGTAGATATTTCTTTCTTAATTTGAATAAAAATCATCTCCTTTTTCTTAATTTATCAAATACTCTGAATTTGTTCAAGGGGGATATTTAATTTCTTTTAAACAAAAAAGATATTTGTGATAAAATATTTTAAAAATGTAAGTTAAGTGGTAAAATTGTTAAGAATGTAAACTGGATATAGACCGCATGTTAAGAAAAATAATCATATTGAAATAAAATTTGCTATGTTTTGATGAGGAGATTTTGAGAATCATGAAAAATAGATCAACCCTACTAATAACTGTTACAACATTAATAATGGTCATAACTAAAGTGTTTTATTTCCGATATGAGTTATTTGATGATATGTCACTTATTAACTTATTTAGGGAATCATTCATCTGGTTAATTCCCTACTTTCTAGTTTTATTATTTATAAAAAAACATCCAATTCCTTATCTAATTAGTATTAATTTACTGACTTCAATTCTCATGCTTTTGGTTACTTGGTATGAGCGGTACTTTTTAATTGTTCCTTCCTATTATGATTTAAGCCAAACAAATCAAGCAGGATCAATAGTTGAAATACTTCCATATTTATACGCTTACACCGATTTACTTTATTTCATAGATACCCTTATTTTAGTCGTCGCTATTGCGATTTTTAAGAAAATGGAGACACCTACAGCTACTCGATTAAATACGATAATCATTACCGCTTCAGTCGTGTTTTCTATTATCATTCAATCAATAACTTACAATGAAACCATTTATGATATATCTGTTTCTTCAAAAAAATACGGGTATTTGAATACACAAATTTCACAAATGATGCAACGAAACTTGAGAAATAAAGATGAATTTATAGAAGCATCAGAGCTGACAGAAGAATTTGATTACTCTGAAATCATTGAACTGAAGAACAATAAGTACTTGCCAGACATAGAACATAAAAGTTTTGGCTTAGCAAAAGATCGACATTTATTTGTGATTCAAGTAGAATCCATGCAAGAATTTGTTGTTGGAGAGAAAATTAATAATCAAGAAATCACACCAAATATAAATAAATTATTGGGAGAAAGTACAGAATTTACAAATGTTTTTCAACAAATTGGAGCAGGGAATACTTCAGATTCTGAATGGCTATTGCATACAGCTCTATATCCTAAAGGGTTAGAACCAACAGTCAATTTCCTTACAGGTAAATCCTATCCATCTATGGTGAATTATTTAAATGAAGCTGAATACAAATCTATGACTTTTCATGCAGATGAGATTACGTATTGGAACCGCGATGTTTTATATCCAGTACTTGGGTTCCAAGATGTATTCACTGACAAAGAAATTCCCAATAAAGACATTATTGGTTTTGGGCCATCAGATTCCATTCTGATTGACTTCGTCACAGAAAGAGTGAAAGAAAAAGTCATTCAAAACGAACGAATGTATGCAAATATTATGACATTAACGAGCCATACACCTTTTAAAATGCCGGCTAAAGATGAATTGTTAACTCTCCCTGATACTTACGAAGGTTCTTATGTAGGGAATTATCTACAATCAGTACGTTACACGGATGAACAAATCGGCCGTTTTATTCAAAATTTAAAGGACCAAGGTATTTATGAGAATTCTGTCATTGCTATTTTCGGTGATCACTCGGGTCTTCATGGTAGACCCATGACAACGGAAGATAATAAGTTAATGGCCAAATTATTAGGAAAACCATATTCATTAAAAGACAGATTTACGATGCCGTTCATCATAACAGTACCAGGCGTTTTTAAGAATCACACGATCAATACGAACCTGGGTGGCCAAATAGATATGATGCCGACACTTTTAAATTTATTAGGAATCGAAATCAAAACACCAATTTTGGGACAAAATCTATTCCAATATAAGAACAATTTACTCGGAATGCGTTACTATTTACCTGCTGGATCTTTTATTAATAATGACCATTTTTATATTGCAGAAAATGCACGTTTTCCAAAACGTTTTTATGATATAGAAGGTATGAAAAGAATCGATTTAGATTTGCCATACATTGATAAAAATACGATTAACATTCAAGAAATACTTAATATGTCAGATGGATTAATGGATCAATATACATCGAAAGAAAGTCAAATCGATAAAAAATAAAATATGAAATCTTTATCATTCTGCTCGACTAAGGTTTGCATTTCTATTTCCAGTAAGTAAACCTTAGCACGGCATAATAAAACAATCAGGAATATTTCTTGATTTTCAAAGTGACTTAGATATGTGTGAGATCATTAAAGATAAAACGCTGCTATTAGAAATAACGATAATTAATTCCAGATAAAACTACCCTGGAATAACTTATTAAAACCAATATAGTAACATGTCCTTTGGCTTGCTATGGGACTCTATTTCTAGTACGTTTAAAATGTGCAGAAAGAATAAAGAATAGATAATTTTTATAATTTTAGATAAGGCTAAAGAATACAAGTAATCAACATATTGGGGACATTAGACATGCTGTCTTTTTATCGGGAAATTGGATATAATATATTGATTAAGTGTTAACTACATAAAAAATCGAGGCGAATATTAATGAAGAAAATATGTGTTATTGGTCTTGGTTACATTGGATTACCTACAGCAGTGATGTTTGCAAATCACGGCTACCAAGTACTGGGTGTCGATGTAAGTGAACGTGCAATTAACTTATTATCTAAAGGTCAAGTTCATATAGAAGAACCAGGTCTTCAAGGATATTTAAATAATGCTCTAGAACAAGGGACTTTTACTGTGTCTACTACTCCTGAAGAGGCGGACATGTTTATTGTAGCCGTGCCGTCACCAATTACGGCTGAAAAAACGGCTGATATGAAATATATTGAATCAGCGACAGCTTCTATTGTTCCTTTTTTAAAGAAAGGTAATTTAGTTGTTCTTGAATCGACGGTTCCACCTCGTACTGTTATGGACGTAATGATACCTATATTAGAACAAAGTAAATTAGAGATGGGAATTGAACTATTTATTTCCCATTCCCCTGAACGAGTAATTCCAGGTAAAGTATTTGAAGAACTAGTAAATAACAGCCGAATTATTGGTGGCTTTAACTTAGAATCTGCAGAGCGTACAAAAGAATTTTATCAAAGTTTTGTTAAAGGTGAATTCCATATAACAGATGTAACGACAGCTGAAATGGTGAAAGTCATTGAAAATACATTCAGAGATGTCAATATTGCGTTTGCCAATGAACTGGCTAAAATGAGTGAAAATCTTGGAGTTAATGCATGGGAAGCTATTTCCCTTGCAAACCATCATCCACGTGTAAATATTCATTATCCAGGACCTGGTGTTGGCGGTCACTGTATCGCAGTTGATCCTTGGTTCCTAGTTGAAAAACAAAGTGAATTAGCGAAAATTATTTACTTATCTCGTGTAACTAACGATGGAATGCCAAAGTTTACAGTTGAAAAAATACTTGAGATTTCTAGATTAAATCAAATAGACAACCCTCGTGTTTGCGTATTGGGCTTAACGTTTAAGGCAAATATTGATGACATTCGTGAAAGTCCATCTATGGACATCGTTAAGCAATTGTCACATGAAGACATTGATTTAGTGTCCTTTGATCCGCATGTTAAAGAAAACAAGGTCCCTTCTCAAACACAAGGATTTGATGAAGCCATTACAGATTCTGATATTGTAGTAATTTTGACAAATCATGATTATTTCACAAAAATTAATCCACATAATATTGCCGAATTAATGAACCACCCAATTGTACTCGATACAAAGAACGCAATTGATCGAAAGCAATGGGAAGATGCTGGTTTTACAGTCTATAAACTTGGTGATGGAAAAGGCAACCCTGTTCAGTAAAAAAATGATAAGAGACATTTCCCCTTTAGGAATGTCTTTTTGTTTTGGAGGTTTTGATTTGTGAAAGAAAATATAATGGGTGTAGATGTCACAACATTAAACGAACAACAATTAATGAGCCATATAGAAGATGATATTAAACGATTTCAAAAAGTCCGTATTGTCGCGATTAATCCCGAAAAAATAATGATGGCGGAGCAAGACTTAAATCTTCGCCAATTATTAAATGAATCAACATATCAAATCCCCGATGGTATTGGTGTTTCAATTGCTTCAAAATTAAGTGGTGGAATCGTTAAAGGGAGAGTCACAGGAATTGGCATGATGGGAAATTTATTAGCGTTAGCCAACAAAAATGAATGGAAAATTTTCATGTACGGTGCAAAACCTGAAATTGTTAATCAAGCAGCTCAAAATATTCAAAAAAAATACCCGAAATTGATTATCTCAGGAACATTGGATGGCTATGTTAATGACACACAACTAATAATGAAAACTATTAACGAAGTACAACCGCATATTTTATTTGTTGCACTTGGCAGTCCTAAGCAAGAGTTGTTTATCAAAAACA
Organism: Paenisporosarcina sp. TG-14; assembly: GCF_000297555.1. NCBI lineage: Bacteria > Bacillati > Bacillota > Bacilli > Caryophanales > Caryophanaceae > Paenisporosarcina > Paenisporosarcina sp. TG-14. The sequence goes on along the minus strand of NZ_AMGD01000022.1, from coordinate 36,430 downwards.
ATATGGAACAACTACATGTCAATGTATTCCAAGGAGTTGGAGGTAGTTTTGATGTGTTTAGTGGTCATGTAAAACGTGCACCTGAATTGTTCCTTAAGACGGGAACGGAATGGTTGTACCGCTTAATAAAGCAGCCATCTCGAATAAAACGTCAATGGGCATTGCCAATGTTCTTAGCAAAAGTGGTAACTAGCCGAAGACGTAACCATAAACAACACAGTTAATTGGAGGTGAACTTATGAAGATTCTACACATAATTAGTGGAGGAGAAACGGGTGGATCTAAAAAGCACCTACTTCAACTATTTCACAAGGCGCCGTTTGAATCAGAACTTTTGCTATTAACTGAAGGTGCATTTGCACAACAAGCGAGAGAACTAGGAATCCATGTAACCGTAATAAAACAACAGAGTCGCTTAGACCTCACAGTAAATAACAAAATACATCAACATATAATACAACGTGGAATTGAAATCGTTCATTCGCATGGACCGCGTGCTAATTTTATAATGAGCAATCTATCTTCTAAAATAAATGTCCACTGGGCAATTACTGTACATAGTGATCCAAAACTCGATTTTTTGCATCAACCGAAACCTTTAGCATTTATATTCCAGTATTTAAATCGTCGAGCGATTAAGAAAGCGAATCATGTTTTTGCTGTTTCTACTCGTTTTAAAGAGATGTTAGTTGAATATGGTGTCGATGAACAGAGAATTTCTACCATTTTTAATGGGATAGATTACACAAATGTTAACTATGACAAGGATATAAGCAACCTTAATGCCCATTATAATTTAACTGAAAAAGACTTTGTTGCTGTCCATGTTGCGAGATTACATCCTGTTAAAGGACATGCGGTATTAATAAATGCAATTGAAAAATTGTTGCAGATTAAAGACTTTAAACTACTACTTATTGGTGATGGACCTGAGCGAAGTGCAATTGAAACGCTTATTAAACAAAAGAATTTATCAAATCATATTAAATTACTTGGATTTCGAAATGATATACCTCAACTATTGGCGTTAGCAGACGTATCATTATTAACCTCATATAGTGAGAGTTTCCCACTCGTTTTGTTAGAATCCGCAAACGCTCATACGCCGATTATTTCAACGGATGTTGGGGGAGTAAGAGATTTAATAATTAACAAAGATTACGGATGGATTGTAAAGCCTAAAAGTGTAGACGAGTTAGCGCAAGCCTTAGTTGAATCGATAGCAGCAAAAGCCAATAACTCGTTACAACAGATGGGTGATTTATTAAATGTGCATGCGAAAGCAAACTTCTCAAACGAACAATTACAAAATTCTCTCTATCAATCTTATGAAATGATGATAAGTGAAACTAAATAGATAGAAGTAACGTCTTATAGAATGGTTACAATTGTTAAAATCGGGTACTGTTACGTATAGTAGAAAGAATTCGTCTTAGAAGTTAACATTTACATGCTATAATAATGTGGATATAATCGCCGAGTAAGTGCACGATATAGCAAGGAGGTAGAATCATGTTTTTGGCTACACTAATAGGTGTATTTATCGCGTCATTATTAATCACACCATTAATAAAAAAATTCGCAATTAAAATTGGCGCAGTTGACCAACCGAATCATCGCAAAGTTCATGTGCGAATTATGCCAAGACTTGGCGGTTTAGCTATCTTTTTAGCTTTTATTATAGGTTATTTTATCTATCAACCCGCATCACCGGATGCTATTTATATTATCATCGGCGCTTTTATCATTGTGATCACAGGCGTTTTGGATGATTTGTACGATATACGACCTATTATTAAATTAGGCGGACAATTAATTGCCGCAGGAATTGTTGTGTTTTTGGGAGATATCGAAATCGGATTTATTAACTTACCATTTGGTGGAGTGTTAGATTTTGGGTTTTTAAGCTCCTTTTTAACTATACTGTGGATTGTGGGTATTACTAATGCAGTTAATTTAATTGACGGATTAGATGGTCTAGCAGCTGGCGTCTCAACTATAGGTTTGCTTACTTTGTCAATTATGGCGTTTATTATGGGAGATATGTTCGTTTTGGCCATGTCCATGATGCTTGCTGTAAGTACATTTGGATTTTTGTTTTATAATTTTTACCCCGCCAAAATTTTCATGGGTGACACAGGCGCATTATTTCTAGGGTTCATGATTGGTGTACTGTCACTTCTAGGCTTTAAGGGTATTACATTTATCTCACTAGCCATTCCCATTATCATTATGGGTGTACCCATATCTGATACATTTTTTGCTATCATTCGTCGACTACGCACGAAACAGAAACTATCGGCACCTGATAAATCACATTTGCATCATTGTTTACTAAATTCTGGATTTTCACATCGACAAGCAGTTTTGTTAATCTATGCGATGGCGGCCATGTTCGGTGGAGCTGGAATTCTCTTTTCTCAAGCAACCGTTTGGGGAGGAATCCTGATCATTTCATTGATGTTCGTGGCAATTGAAATAGTTGTTGAACTAATTGGTCTGGCAGGAAAAAATTATCGTCCCTTATTAAATTTTGTTCGCTATAAAAACAACTAACAATAAAAATAACACAATTGAATGTTGAAAAAAGGCGAAGTGCATATGCACTTCGCCTTTTTTGATACATGTTTGTTACAATATGTCATGAAACTGTAATGTTTAGACAACATATTGAATGATAGAATCAAATTAGTTAAATATTAGAATATTAAAGGGGTTTATAGATACATATGAAAATTCGTAAAATATTAGGATCAATAGTATTAGCAGCTACCTTTACTTTTGTCGCTGCAGATAGTGAAGTTCAAGCCAATGGAGAAACAATTAGAGATTTCACACGTATTTCGGGTGAAAGTAGATATCATACAGCTATTGAAGTTTCTAAAAAAGGTTGGGCAAATGGCAGTTCACAAACCGTCATAATTGCTTCAGGCGAAAACTTCCCAGATGCATTAGCGGGTGCACCACTTGCTAAAAAATTAAATGCACCAATTCTTTTAGTGAAAAAGTCATCGATCGCTGCAGATGTGATTACTGAAATGAAACGATTAGGCGTGACAAAAGCTATCATTCTTGGTGGAACAGGTACAATTTCAACTGCAGTAGAATCTAAATTAAATTCAGTTACAACTACTGTTGATCGTATTGCAGGTCAAAATCGTTTTGAAACAGCTGAAAAAATTGCGAAACAAGTTGGCGGCTCAACAGCAGTTGTTGTAAATGGATCATCTTTTCCAGATAGTTTAGCGATTGCAGCTTACGCAGCTCAAAAAGGAATGCCAATATTATTAACAACTGCATCAGACATTCGTTTTGAACAAAAATATTCTAATTATATTGTAGTTGGTGGATCACTTGCGATAAACAACACGGTATTTAATAAATTAGATCAAACTAGTGCAATTCGTGTTGCAGGAAAAAATCGTTATGAGACAGTTAAAGCCGTTGTAGATAAATTTTACCCGGCCACAGACTCTACACCATTAGTTGCATCAGGAGTTAATTATGCAGATGCATTAACTGGATCAGTGTACGCAGCAAAACAAGGAGTACCAGTTCTTTTAGTAGGGAAAGACATATTACCTGTAGCAACAGAAAAAGTTATTGAAGAGAAAAAAATGAAATCACTTAAAGTTGTTGGTGGAAAAGAAGCTGTATCTACTTACGCATTAGGTGCAACGAAGCCAGTCATAGCTCCAGTTTCAAATCCAACACCTGCACCAGCGCCAACTCAAAGCAGTGGCGAAAAACTAGTTGAAACAGCCAAACAATATTTAGGCACAAGATATGTATTCGGTGGTACAACGCCATCTGGCTTTGATTGTTCGGGATATATCTATTATGTACACAATGCAGCGGGTATTAAATTGGCTCGGACTAATACATCAGGATACTACAGCATGACAAATAGAATATCATCTCCACAACCAGGTGATTTAGTATTCTTCTCAAATACGTATAAAGCAGGCATCTCACATATGGGCATATACATTGGAAATGGATCATTTATTCATGCTGGTGGAGATAGAGTTCAAATTAACAAAGTGACCGATTATTACTGGAAAGATAAATTCACAAGCTATAACCGTTTTAAATAATATTTAGATAAAAAGCCTACTAAATGAAAATTTAGTAGGCTTTTTTTGTTATATACGCAGGACTTTGTGCATGTATTATTTAATTATTATTGAAATTTTCTAGTTGCTAAGGTAGATAGATTCATTTATAGAAAATTGATAGAAAAATAACTTTTTCTCTTATATAATAAAATAAAAACAAAGGATGTAGAATAATGTCTAATTTACTACTAAAATGGATTTTATCCATAACGTTCATATTTACAATCTTACTAACATTCAATTTTCCTACCCCTGTCTATGCAGCCACGGATACAGAAAACTTCATTGTTAAAGTGAAACTAACAAATAATCTAGGACCTTCAAAAACGTATCAATTTATACCAAAAGGAGACACGGTCTTAAAAGAAGACACCAACATTGTACTTAAAAAAGACATGACATATAAACTAGCAATACAAAATTCGAAAATCGCACTTTACGAAGGATCCAAATTACTAAAAGACAATCTCACAATTATCACACTTGAACCAAAAGTATATGCGAATGAAAACTTTGTGTTACTTGAGAATATGAAATCAACTATTAAAAGACCTCATATAGGAACCATTATATTTGGACTCACTACTATTTCTAATACTCAATACTTACAGCCAATAAATCATCTTGGTTTTGAAGATTATTTAAAGGGTGTTTTACCTGGCGAAATGCCTGCAAGTTGGGGAACAACTGGAGGTCAACAAGCACTCCGTGTCCAAGCTGTAGCAGCACGTTCATACATATTTGCAAAAATGAATGGCAATAGTCAACTTGAAATTGATGATACAATAAATTTCCAAGTGTACCAAGGATTTGTATGGGATGCAGCACACTCACCAAACTATGTAACTGCTAATCAATACACAACATCAGCAGTAGATTCTACAAAAGGTATGATTATGACGTATCAAAAAGCAAGTGGTTCCAAAGGGTTTGTTACAGCATTCTTCTCTGCTTCAAATGGGGGACAAACGGAATTGCCACAACAATATTGGTCAAGCGGCCTACCATACATAAATAAATCACAAACAGATACATATGATCAATACAAATGGACTGCACCGTTACAGTTTAAAAAACAGCAATTAACAATCACAGATGACATAGACTTTACAAATCCCGCGAGTTGGTGGAATACAACATCTGAAAATAACTATCTCCTTAAAGATGCACCAAAGAGTGTTACAGCTTTTTCAAAATTAAAATTGAAAGCGTTAAAGGAATTAAAAGTAATTGATCCAACGATAGAATCTATCAAAATCGATTCCGTCAATAGTATTAACACTACCGAATATACAAATACAGGAAAAGTACAAGATATTACCTTTAATTTATCTTACTTTGCACGTAAAACGAACCCAGATAACAGCTTATATTATTCGATGGAGCTTGGTGCCCAATCGGAAACGCTTGCTGGTGTTTCACGTTATGAGACAGCAATTGAAATTGCGAAAAGAGGATGGACCGGTAAACGCGATCATGCGGTATTAGGACGAGGGGACTTACCAGTAGATGCACTTGCTGGATCGGTATTAGCTTACAAACTAGATACACCGGTCTTATTAACACGGACAAGTTCTTTGCCAGCTTCTGTAAAAGACTACTTGAAAGAATCTTTAAACCCGGGAGCAACAGTGTATATACTCGGCGGAACAGTAGCCATTTCACCTGCTGTGGAAACTGAAATTAAGCAAATGGGTTATGAAATTAAGCGAGTTGCAGGAAAGTCACGCACAGATACATCACTTGAAATCGCGAAAATTGTCGGCGGAACTTCAAAATCTGTATTCTTTGCAACCGGCAACGAAAAATCGTCAGATGCTTTATCGATCAGTCCTTATGCTGCACGTAACCAAATGCCAATCATCATTCAACAAGGCACTAAGGTATCTCAATCTACTGTAGATTACTTAAAATCGAGTGGAACAACGACAGCAAACTTAATTGGGGGGTCAGATGTAGTTTCATCAGACGTTGAAACTACGTTGAAAAAAGCAGGATATGCTACAGACCGCACATTCGGAACAAGCCGAGTGGATACTAGTATTGCCATTAACAAAAAATTCGTGATGCCAGGTGACTCACTTGTCATCGGTAATGCATATTCTTTCGTTGATGCACTAGCAGGTTCTGTTCTTTCTGCAAAAAATAATTCACCTATTTTATTGCTACACCCGGATCCAAATAAACTACCGGTTGATTATCTTGATACCGTCAAACAACCGAATACGCTATTTTACTTAGGCGGCGAATCGGTTGTGTCAAAAGACATGAAATACAGCTTATCAAAATATATCGGCGGAACACTTAAGAAGTTCACAACTGAATTCAAACTTACTGGTCCACAACTACGTTACTTATTAGGCGGTACTGTTTTGATGAGCACAGACTTTAAAGTGAAAAACGACACAGTTAACAAAGAGTTTTCTTTAAACGGTACAGGCTATGGCCACGGCATCGGTATGAGTCAATACGGAGCTTATGGACGTAGTAAAGCTGGAAAAACAGCGGAAGAAATTCTTGGGTTCTACTATCAAGGAATAAGTATTGAACAAGCAAAAGATTATATTAAGTAAGATAAGCATAAAGCTCCTTCTAGCTCGACACAGTGGTACTTTAATGAAAGAAACTACCTATAAAATTTTATACATTAATAACACTTGAAAATGGAGGGGGCAACCCTTCCTAATTTTTTTGGAAATAGAAAGCGGGGAACGAAACATTGTTTAAAGCACTCATAAAAATTATTTGTATCGCATTAATTGTCCTTAGTATTCCGGTATCAACTCAAGCAGCAGAAGTCATGAAACCATTAATCGTTATCGACCCAGGTCACGGCGGGAAGTATGGCGGAACTACTGGCTATTCAGGCTCTAAAACAGGCTATTATGAAAAACAAGCAAACTTAGAAGTATCTTTACGCTTACGAGACGTTTTACAAGCTCGTGGTTATGAAGTTAAAATGACACGAACGACGGATAAACATTTTTCTAATACATCTTCAGCAGAAGACCTTAAAGCCCGAACGAGTTTATCAAATAGTATGGTAGCAGGTCGTAACGACAACTCTATATTTGTTTCAGTTCACCATAACGCATCGTCATCGCCAACATATTCAGGCTATGAAACGTATTACTATAACAAGGATTTTCAAGATTCTGACTATCCAGCAGATCCGCTGCAATTAAAATATTCAATCGAAAGCGGACGTTTAGCACATACTACACAGACAAGCGTCATTAATTCGGGTGCGAATACTGAAGGACGAGGAATTGTTCACCGAAGTCTTTTTGTTACACGAAATGCTCAAGTTCCAGCTATTCTTTCTGAAGTAGAATACATGTCCAACCCGATTGCAGAAAGTAAAGTGAAAACGGCAAAATTCCAACAAGGAATTGCCGTTGCACTTGCTGATGGAGTGGACAAGTTCTTCAAGATTTTCGAAGTGAAGAATAGTAAAAACGTCGTCATTAAACAATTCACTACAAAAGACCAAGCCATAACATATGCCAAAACACAAACAAATGTGACCGTATTTGATAAAAGAGCAGGAACGACAATTTTCGATAACACGACGACCGATTATCGCGTGTATCATCCAACTGTTGAATTGACACAAACTAAGTTTTCAACTGAAAAAGAAGCGATTACTTTCGCGAGCAAATATAGAAATACACGTGTCGTTCATCACCCTACAGCTGAAGTTCGATGGTCCAATTACATTGCTAAAAAATTCGACATATTAGATGCAAATAAAGTAGTCATTGACCAACACTACCAACGAGTCGTAGCAGAAACATCAGCCGAATCTTTAGCAAAAGCAACACTTCAAAATTCAGAAACGAATTCTACTTTATGGTCATCCATAGTGCCACAAGCATTTGAAGTGCGTCATAAAGACAATGGAACGCTCAAAGCATTCTACGATAAAACATTAGCGCAAAACTATGCCGCTTTATGGCCAGGAACTACTGTCTACGACACGTCGAAAAAAGTGGTCGTTTACACGAATCCAACGCTAATTACACCAAAAGCTGTAAGCAAAACAATCTCTGCAGAATCTCGTTACTTAACTGCAATTGAAGTTTCGAAAACATTGTATCCAAACGCTTTCAATTCAACAAAACCACAAAAAACCGTCGTCTTAGCAACTGCTTTTGAATATGCAGATGCACTATCAGCTGGACCTCTTGCGATGTATTATGACAATGCACCTATTTTATTAAATCCTGCTAGTAATTTAAACGCAGACGTATTAGCTGAAATTAAACGATTGGGGGCAAATCATATCGTTTTAGTCGGGGGAGAAGTTGCTTTATCAGCTAAAGTTGCTAGTCAACTACAAACAGCGCTTCCGCAAGCAAAAGTTGAACGCTTAGCTGGGAAATCACGCTATGAAACAAATTCAGTTATTAACAATAAATTACCAAATGCTAATGGGATATTTATTGCTTCAGGGAGCAACTTCCCAGATGCATTAGCTGCAACAAGTATTGCGGTTACGCAAGGTTGGCATATTGTATTAAGTAATGGAACAACCTATTCAGACGCAATAAACGATCAAGTTTACAGCAAACCGACAGTAATCGTCGGTGGAACTTTAGCCATTTCTAAGATTCTCGAGGAAAAAATTAAAGTGCGTGCAGGTTCCGATTATGTTACACGACTATCTGGAAAAGACAGATATGGAACAAATGCAGCACTTATTGAGCATTTCAGTCCAACATTTAAATCACCTACATTTATCGTATCAACGGGTACAAACTATCCGGATGCTTTAGTCTCATCTTCATTATCAGGCAAGTATCAAGCACCACTGTTCTTAGTGGGCAATTCAATTTCTGAAACGTTACGACCAACTTTAACGTCTTATTTAGCACAACGCGTCACGAAGACATCACTTTACACAGGTGGCATTGTCCCTACTGCAGTTAAAACTGAAATTGATCAACTTAAATAACAAAGCGAAAAGAGGGGTCCGATGAAGAAATGGTTGGCCATCGTGCCATTAGTCATTATACTAGCAGCATGTTCGGATGATAACTCATTTAAATTTAACGATATAAAAAAAGAATCTAATGAAACAAAAGAAAAAACTGAAAAAGAAAAGGAACAACCCGTAACTACGCAACCTGAAGAAAATGCAGCTTCAGAAGAGGTTGTTGCAGAAGAAATCACTGAGGTTGATGATACAGAAGTTGTTGAAGAACAACCAAAAGAGTCTGCAGATGAAGCGGAGGAAGACAGCGTAAGTGACGACACGACTAATGAAAATAAGGTTGTGGCAAACAAAGGTCTTGTGGAATATATGCCAAAACGCGCAATCAAAAAAATATTCTTACTTGAGGAGTTTGAAATCGTCCGTGAAGTGAAGGCAGTTAAAGGCAATCGCATGCTAGAGTTCATTACATTTGGAGACGTAGTTACGAAACAAATATCCGAATGGACACCGACGAAATTAACTATGCTCTTTAATAATGCTGAAGGTGTTAAAGATGTGACTATTGATAATTTTGAATCAACATCAGCCCCTGAAGTATATATCGACTTATTAAACGAACAAACCGGTCCTCAAGCATGGAAAGTCGTAGAAGATGATTTAACCTTGAAGATACCTGCCGGAACTTATAAGGACGTCATGGTCATTGAGCAAACAATAGTATCTGATGTATCCAAACAACAAACGATTACTCGTTTTTACTTTGGTAAAGGTTTAGGTGTTATTAAAGAAGAAACTATTACGACAAATGGAAATAATAAGACGTCATACGTAATGGAAATGAATCGAATAGAGTAAAATGATTAGTTGCAGTCTTCTTTTAAAAGGACTGCAACTTTTTGTTTGCACTATAGTGAAATGGGTTATAGGCTAGATAGACTAGGAAATATATATAAAGTAGGATGATCATGAATGAAAGAGCCTAAACGGTACAAAAAACCCTCTCAATAAAAACAAAATCTATTACAGTATCAATTTTAATACTTGCTTTCGTTCTTGTAATGGGGTGGCCACAATTTGTACCGAAATCAGAAGAACAAGTGAATGAAAAAAACATGAAGTAGAAGAACTAAATACTTTAGCATACTTCGTAGTTGAAGGAACATTAAATGAAATTGCCACCCAAACCACAATGATTTATTATATTAAGGATGTTATTAAAACGCTTAGTATAACAAATATCAAATAAAATTATTGGGGAAGTGTCAGTCACTGAAAGACATTTTCCTAATGGAGATTCGTTAATATTTGTTGACTTCCAATCACCAAAAATGACAATGTTTTTATTGTAAATATCTAATAGAATAAGTTTACGAACAATAATTAAAAAATACCCATTTTGCTAGACGAAATGGGTATTTTTTAACGAGAAATTTAATAAAAACGGATAAGAATTGAATGTTCCATTATTTATTCAAGCTAGAAAACTGCGGTTAACTCATTATTACTAGAAAAATATAATTTAATAACGCTTGAAATTCTCGCAATAAATTGTTAAAATATACCTGAATGAGAGCGCTTTCAAATCTAGATTTTACATAGTAATTACATAGTTTTTACAATTAAACTAGTAATATTTGCTATAATAAATTTAGGTCTGAAAACCAAAAAAAAACATAGGATGGTGGAAAATGAATAAAAAGTTCATATCGATTTTATCTTCAACTATTTTAACAGCAAGCTTATTTAGTTTTAGTAATCCTGTAATAGTTAAAGCAGGAGATGATTTTTCATTAACCGTTATACATTCAAATGATACACATGCTAATTTAGACAATGTCGCCAAGACAGTGACATTGGTCAAGGAATTACGTGCATTAAACCCCAATAATTTATTATTAAATGCTGGGGATGTATTCTCAGGAACTTTATACTTTAATAGTTTCAAAGGTCAAGCAGATTTAGAATTTATGAATATGATGCAATACGATGCAATGACATTTGGAAATCATGAATTTGATTTAGGGGATTCCTCAGATGGACATAAAGCACTAGCAGATTTTGTTGAAAATGCAGATTTTCCTTTAATTAGTGCAAATACTTCATTTACAGCTGATCCATTATTTGCAGGTTTACAAACTAATGGATTTGGTGGAAATGATGAATCAGGTCAGGTTTTTGATGGGATTATTAAAGAAGTTGACGGAGAAAAAATTGGAATATTCGGTTTAACAACAGCAGAAACAGAGTTTATTTCAAGTCCTAAATCTGTGGAATTTACTGAGTATATTGCAGAAGCTAAAGCAGCAGTTGCTTATTTACAAGCAAATGACGTTGATAAAATCATTGCATTAACTCATTTAGGTTTTGATGATGCCTATGATAACGATTTAACATTAGCAAATGAAGTACCTGATATTGATATTATCGTAGGAGGTCACACCCACACTAAACTTGATGGGGGTCGCTTAATTGATCGTGCTAACGCTGCGAACACAATTATCGTTCAAGCAAATGAATACAATAAATTCTTAGGTGAATTAAATGTAACATTTAATGATACTGGCGAACTTACTAGCCACACATCTAAACTACACACGGTATCAGATGCTACTGAGGATGCGGATGCTGCTGCTAAATTAAAGCCTTATTCAGATGATATAGAAAAAGTGAAAAATGAATCAACAGGTGTTTCCACAACTTCTGTCTTAGATGGTGAACGTGGAAATGTTCGTACTGGTGAAACAAATCTTGGAAACTTAATGACAGATGGAATGTTAGATGCTGCAAAAAAGATTGATAAAGATACAGTTATCGCTGTTCAAAACGGTGGGGGAATTCGCGCTTCAATTAACAAAGGAGATATAACTGTAGGTGAAGTTCTAACAGTAATGCCATTTGGGAATTCATTGGCAATTATGGAGTTATCAGGTGATGCTATTTATTCAGCACTTGAGCATAGTGTTAGTCAATCACCTAAAGAATCAGGTGCATTTTTACATGTTGCAGGTTTAGTTGTTAATTATGACAACACTCAAGAAGCAGGTAGTCGTGTCATTTCTGCTTTTGTTCAAGATGAAGTAGGCGACTTAACATTTTTAGATTCAGAAGAAACATATAAAGTGGCTACAAACTCGTTCACTGCTAAAGGTGGAGATGGCTACTCAATGTTTAAAGCTGCCTATGACACTGGAAAAGTAAGTGAGCCAGGGAATGCTGACTGGGAGACATTCATTAACTACATTCAAGGTCTTGATACAATTAATGGTGATCGTGAAGGGCGTATTAATCAAGTACGTTTAGCTGGTAAGAGTCGTTATGAGACAGCTGTAGAAATTTCAAAAGCTGGATTTAGTTCGGCTGAAACAGTCGTAATTGCTCGTGGTGATGAGTTTGCTGATTCGATGACTGCTGGTCCATTAGCATACCAATTAAATTCACCAATTTTATTAACACGTACAAATTCACTTCCAGCGAGCGTTGTAGAGGAATTAAAACGTCTAGGAACGAAGAAAGTCGTTATAATGGGCGGATCTAAAGCAATTTCTAAAGAAGTAGTAAATAGTTTATATGATATAGGAATTTCTGTTCGCCGGATTGCAGGCGGAGACCGATACGAAACAGCTGCAAAAGTCGCTCGTGAACTTGGTACACCTGAAGAAGCAATTGTAGTATCTGGTTTAAATTACCCAGATGCATTATCTATTGGATCTTACGCAGCACAATCATCTACACCAATTCTTTTAACACGAACTGATAGTATCCCAGCTGCTACAAAAGCTGCATTAACAAATGTTAAAAAATCATATGTTATTGGTGGTAAATTAGCAGTTAGCGAAGCAGTTGCAAACGCTCTACCAGCGGCAACTCGTGTTTCAGGTAAAACACGATATGCAACATCGGTTGCTGTAGCTGAAACGTTTCACGGTGATGCTTGGGCTTCATTCGTAGCCAGCGGTAGTGGCTTTGCTGATGCTTTAACAGGTAGTGTTTTAGCGGCGAAATACGATGCACCGGTATTGTTAGTTGGTCTTGCAGAACTTCCTACTGAAGTAAAAGAATATATAGACGGAAATCCGTCAGCAACATATATCGTTACTGGTGGTAAACTTGCAGTTTCTGACGACACATACTACGCAATTTATGAATAATAAAAGTACCAAAAAACCCCAATGACAGGAAATTGTCATCGGGGTTTTTTTTCTATTTATGCAAGAATTAAAATATGTTATGTATAATATGAGCTGAATAAACCTTGTTCATCCTACAATTAAACCTCTAATTATTAATCAACTTCGCATAAGTAGATATTTAAAAAGAATCTACATCACCTTGTAATATACGCCAGTTGTTAAAAGTTTGACCGTAATCATGATTTTTTAACGTTTTCACGACAAATGGCATTGGACTCGATTGAACGCTAAATCCGGTTTTCTTAAGTGCTTTCTCTAATGGGCTGTTTGGAATTCCCCAAGTTGAGACAACACCAAAACCTATAGCTTTTTTAAAATTTGCTAATACAGCAACCTCATCTACAGCTAAAATATCTACTATTGAATAGATCGGAATGATTGATTTTAATCGATCAATTCTGTAAATTACATAGGATAAATCTGATTGATATACATAATAGTCAATTGAAGGATGCTTTATAAAGCGATTTTTTAGAAATGCTTTTGAACGTTTTACATAAATTGTAGAGTCAAAATCAATATTGGACATATTCACCAAATCAAATTCGGGTAACGTCTTCATCAATTGATGTTGCTTATTTTTACGTAAAGAAGGGAGATTCAAGGAAACGTATCGGTTGATGTTTCCTAAATCTGTAGCTTGACCAATCGTGATGAAGATATTCTTAGCTTTTTCAGCTGGGAACCCGTATAAATATGCTGCATTTTGTTTCTCACTTTCTTTTATTAGCTCCTTCACAATTTTAGAATAGATTCCAAGTCCTTGGTAATTAGGATGTACCATAATATCAACTCGTTCTCCGATTAGGATTGGCATCCCATCGACATTAACAGCGTCAAACAATAGGCATGCTGCATGTCCAACTATCTGATTGTCTTCTACAGCGACAATGATGATTGGAAAATTGGAACTAAGTGTTTCGAATTTCCATTGCCATTCGGTCAAGGAACGCTTTTTTTGAAAAACGGATTCAAACAAAGTATTAATGCCTGATTCATCACCCGTCATATATGAACGAATCATCTATTCAACCCCTTGTAAGATCTTCATGAATTGATTGGAATCGAGACTGGCTATTTAAAGAGACGGCTAGTAAAGTAAAGAATACCAACGTAAACACGTCTGCTTCCCATAAGTTATAAACAAGTCCCATAAAGAAAGCGCCGAATACAACACCAATCATTAATTTTGCTAATTTTGAGCGTTTCGTCTTAAATAGCGCGTATAACATGCCCAGCAAGAATACTGTAAAACTTATCACACCAAGGACACCAGTTTGAACAATAATTTGAATGTACTGATTGTCTGAATAGAACTTTCTATCAATTTCGTATTTAACTAAAATAGGGGAAATTCGGGACAATGACGAAGAATCTCCGAAAGTTGAGAATCCTGTACCGATAATTGGATAATCTTTAAAAATTTCAAAACCTTTTTTTACAATAAATAGACGTCCCGAACTTTGACTGCCTGTAATTGTATCATCATTAAATGTACTTCCCAAACGATCAACGAAGCCTGAGCTACCACCGACATCAAATTGTTGTATGTTTTGTACTTTTTCTTGACCTATGGAAGTATTCTCTATCAAGCCAGTAATTAAGTTAATTGGCAAGACAATAACAACGAGAGAAATAGCCACTTGAATGATTATCGTTTTAATTAACGCCAAATTATGTGAGGCAAGAACATACACAACAGCGATGATTAAAAAACCAATCCAAGTTCCTCTAGAATATGTTAAGACAAAAATACCAATGGTGAAGTATTGCAAAATTTGCATCCATATTTTGTTATACTGCAAAATATATTTCTTTGCATAGTAGAATATAAAGTAAGCAAAACCTAGATAGATACCTAATACATTTGGATTGCCGAGCATTCCATAAACTCGAACTCTATTTTTAGAAGATAGAGGAAGTTCTTTCCATGCTTCCGGCATGAATAATCCTCTTATGGATAGTTTTTCTGTCAACGCTTGTACGAGAATCAAAAGAGTTGTCCATATAAAAACATGCAAGACTTGTAAAATATCTTCTTTTCTAATATCAAGTCGTTTTACGATGTAATAAATTAAGTAAAACATGATAAATGCTCGAAGCTGGAGAATTACTGGTATAAATCCAATATTATTTAAAAGTGCTGAAATTGAACCAATTGCTAAGAATGCAAAGTATCCGTATTCAAAGAGCTGAAATGAAAATAGAGAGCGTAAGTTATGGCGAGATTGCCAGACTACATGTAGAAAAGCTCCTACAATCATCAAATCGCCTGCTAAACGGAAGGCTGGATTTAATTCAATAAGAAACGGTCGAAGTGGTACATACAAAAATAGTAGTAATATGGCTTTCTTAGGGCTAGCCAAAGCTACAATAAAAAGTACTATAGAAACAAAATAACCAAGTACGGAGTTCATACTATAAGCGGTTAATATTAAAATGACCATAATAATTGGCCATGTATAAGGTAAATATTTGGTGTAGTTCTGTCGCATGGTGACCTCCATTTTAGGAAAGATTCTGAAGTTTTCGATAAATCTTTCGTTTTCTTTCTAAATTTTTAAATACTGCAAGTAATAATGTTGAACTGCGATTCGCTTGTTTAAAATCATGTGAAAAATCTAATGAATTATTCGATTTTAGTAAGTCTGATTGATTAATGAAATTGGCAACAGAAGATTCAATAAATGTTTCAACGATTGATGGTCCTTGTGAAATAATGGATGATTTGAGTTTTGATAATAATATAAATCCATCAAATGCAATTACTTGAGATTTGAAATATGTTATCGCTTGCTGCTTCGCTTTATTTTCATTTGTAATATCAATCACGCAGTTAATAAATTCGGGAGGGACTGGACAATTAATTTCATATTGACGAACCATCCTCGGTTGATGGTTAGCTGTCTTTAATGCGTCCGCAAGTATATGAGCTGTTGCAGTATGATCCGTATGTGCATCAACAAAACTAGTTGTATAAATGATTTCAGGTTTGAACTCTTCTATTACTTTTATGAAGTCTTCGGATGACTGGACTTGATTCACATGACCATCTGGATACTCTAGAAAGGTAAGTGATGAAATACCAAGTATAGGTTGGATTACTTTTAATTCTTGTTTACGCATGGCCGATAAGTTATTGACGTGTCGATTACTTTTCCCACCGTCTGTCACAGTAATAACATGAACCTTTGTTTGTTGATCCGCGTACTTTTTAATAGTGCCTCCGAGCCCAATTGTTTCATCATCAACATGTGGTGAGAAAACGACAACATTTTTTAATTGTTCTAGATTAGTAACCGGAAGATTGCCTTTGTAAAAGCCCTTTAAAATAATTTTTGTTAAAGGAATTGCTAGAGGATTCAATGCTTTAATGAGTAGTTTCTTCAATTCCCTTACACGCTCCTTTTCATAAATCGTTTAACTACATCAGAAAACACGTCAATTTTAAGAATGTAGCTGGAACTCAGGTAAACGATTGCTCCAATAATGCTCGTGCTTAAGATATTTACTATAGGATGCATGTCTTTTAACAAAGTACTCAACAACATTAAAATAGCAATCATTATTCCTAAAGAGAGTAATACTTTTGCTGTACTTTTCGTTAAATACGTCCAGTTCAAGCGATCTTCTGTTTTCTGATAGACAATAATATTTAAACCGAAATAAACTGCGGCCATGACTGAAGAAGCTAGTGGTATCCCAATATACGATTTTAACCAGTATATAAATAGGAAGTTAAGTGCAATATTTAGGAAAACGGAAAAGATACTAATTCGCAAAATAATATGTCCATTTTGCTTTGCATAAAAAGCTTTATTAATTGTGTTTTGTAAACTAAAAAATAATACAGAACCAACATAAAAATAAGCGACGGTAGCGGTTGCCGACGCTGCTTGAGCTGTGAAGGCCCCTCGTTGATATATAATCTCAATTAATTCTTCCATTAATAACATCATTCCTGCAATTGCAGGAAGTATTAAGAAGAGTGTAAGCATTAATCCTTTTTCTACACTGCTGTTAAACTGTTGCTTATCTTTATTCGCTACTGCCTTCGAAAGGACTGGGAAAATAATGGTTCCTATCGTAACACCAATTATAGCTTGTGGAAAATGTACAATATTTTTAGCGTAATTTAAATAAGAGACAGCTTGTTCTGCAAATTGTCCAGCAAAAATGGTATCAATAATGAGATTTACTTGACCAACCATCACTGTAATACCTACTGGAATAAAAATCATAACAAATGGTTTGATTTCGTTTTTATCGAGCTTGCCACCAATGATATGAGAATTTTTTGGGATAAAGAAAAACCTCTTTATTAAAAATGAGAGAATTGCTCCAACTAAATAACCATATGCAAAAGCATAAATACCTATTTGTTGTGAGAATAATATCGCTGATAATATGGACGATGTGATCACAATGGTTTGTGAGAAAACAGAAATAGAATAGCGACCTTCAGCATCCAAATATGCCTCATACACAGAATTCATTGCGGAGAAGGTTATTGACACAAAAAAGATAGTCGCTACGGTAATTGTTAGCTGTATCGTTTCTGCATTAAAGTCAGGATACATTCTGGGTAAAATAATTGGCGAGAATACAATGCCAATAGCTGTGACACTTAGTCCAAATATGGTAGTAACTCGCATTATTTGTGAAAAGTGATGTTCAGATTTATTATTTATTGTCGCTAAAATGTAACTCGGCACAAAACTATTTTTCATTCCTGTTGCAAAAAATAGAATGAAAATATTTGGCAATATAAATGCTACTAAATACGCACTTGCTTCATTAGAATCTCCAAAATAATAGGCCAAAACCATATCACGTAAAAGACCTGAAAATTTTAATATGAGGGTTGCTAATATGAGCAATAAACCAGATATGGTTAGATTTCTTTTCAATAAGTTCACTCCGAACAAGATACTATATTCCTTCTAGTTACCATTGTTAATTTTAACAGACTCTAAGCTTTAACACTATAAATTTTAGGTTACACGTTGATTACAATGCGGTTTTCAATATATTAAATTATCAAAAAATAGATTGACCATGATAAGGTCCATTTGGTATGATTTGTAATGCGAGGAATATAAAACTGAATAAAAAGTCTTTATTTTCTCTGCTGTAAATAGTGAACTCCAGGGAGGAATTTATTTTGGTAAATGGTTCAAAAGTATGGAAAAAGTATCTATCTACATTTTTAGCAACAGGTCTTGTACTTAGCAACGCTTCTTTTATCTCGGCACAAACTACCACAAAAGCTCCAAGTACGAATCTTGAAAAAGATTCAAAAGTACTAAATGTGTTATCGAATGAAAAAGCAAAGCTTGTGAAACAACTTTCGGAGAAAAAGTTCGAAAACAAAAAAGATTTAAAAGCTAATTTGAAAGAAAACGATCAAGTTCGCGTTATTGTCGAAGTAGAGGGATCTTCTGCTGTTGAAGTTGCAACTGGAAAAGGTTTACTTTACAAAGAATTATCTTCAACTGAAAAAGCAAACATTGATTCAAGCCTTAAAAAGACTCATAAGTCATTGAAAGACACAATTTCTTCTCGAGGTATCGATTTCGATGCACAATTTGACTATACAACTACTTTCAACGGATTCAGTGGACAAGTTCGCTTTGCTGATGTTAAGAAAATTGAAAGTTTACCAAATGTAAAAAAAGTTTATTTAGCGAATGAATACGAAAAACCACAAGTTACGCCAGATATGACGAAAAGTCATGATTTTATTCAGTCTTATCAAACTTGGGCTGACGCTAAGTATAAAGGTGAAGGAATGATTGTAGCCGTTATAGACTCTGGTATCGACCCAGATCATAAGGATTTTGTGTTAACTAATACAACATCAGGTGAACTTACTTCTGCTGAAGTTACGGCTTCAGGTTTGACTGGTAAATTCTATACGCCAAAAGTTCCTTTTGCATATAACTACTATGACCAAAACGATACGATTAAGGATCTTGGTCCTGATGCATCAATGCATGGTATGCATGTTGCTGGTACTGTTGGAGCAAACGGAGATACGACTAACGGTGGTATCAAAGGGGTTGCACCAGAATCTCAACTACTTGGGATGAAAGTTTTCAGTAATGACCCGAACTTCCCATCAACATTCTCTGATATTTATTTAGCGGCTATTGATGATGCAGTTAAATTGGGTGCAGATGTATTGAACATGAGTTTAGGTTCAACTTCTTCTTTCTATGAAGAAAACAGTGCAGAAGATTTAGCGATTTCTAAAGCGGTTGCAAATGGAATTGTGGCATCTGTTTCAGCGGGTAACTCAGGGACAATCGGCTACGGATATGATAATCCATATTATCAAAATCCGGATTATGGTTTAGTTGGTTCACCTGGATTAAACAAAGACACAGTGCAAGTTGCAGCAACAGGAAACTTAGTTTATGAGTTTACTCATACATTATCAGGTGATGGCCAATCAATCACTGGTTACGGTGTAGATGATTGGACAACACTTGGAGAAGTAGAAGTAGTAAGTTTGAAAGCGTTATCAGGAAATCAATCTGCATTAGGAGCTAGATCAGACTACGATGGAATCGATGTTAAAGGCAAAGTCGTACTTGTTGAGCGTGGAGCATTCACATTTGTCGATAAAACGATTAATGCAGCAGCAGCTGGTGCGGCAGGAATTGTCGTATATAACTCAACATCTACAGTATTCTACAAAGACCAAGGTGGCTGGGATATTCCATTTATGAAATCATCACGTGCTGAAGGTTTAGCACTTGAAGAAGTTCTTAAGGATGGTGGTTCTGTTACTTTAGGTGTAAACCAAACTGACAAAAAAGAAAATCCAGAAGTAGGCCGTTCAACTGACTTTACTTCATGGGGAGTAACACCAGACTTAGAGTTCAAACCAGAACTTTCAGCTCCAGGTGGAAATATATATTCAACAGTAAATGACGATAAATATACGGTTATGAGCGGTACGTCAATGGCGGCACCACACGTTGCAGGTGGAGCAGCATTAATTCAACAATACCTTAAAGGTGATGCGCGCTTTGACAGTTACACAGCTGATCAACGTACACGTTTGGCTAAAAAATTACTAATGAACACTGCTGATATTACAACAGGTTTAGACGGCAGTGAAGTTTCTCCTCGTCGTCAAGGTGCAGGTATGATGCAATTGTTTGCTGCTGTTAACACACCAGTTGTCGTAACGGATAAAACTACTGGAGAAGCAAAAGTAAACGTAAAAGATTTCCAAAGCAAAACATTCACAATGACTGTTACAGCTGAAAACTTAACAGATAAAGCTGTTGAGTATGATGTAGACACTTCAGTACTTGCTGATAGATTCGAAGAATATGGCGAAACTGTCTACAACCAATTACAGTCTGGTGACTTAAAAGACGTGAAAGTATCTGCACCAGAAACAGTTACAGTTCCTGCAAATAGTAAAGTGGATGTTACGGTTACAATCGATTTAACTGACGCTAAAGTTCCAGGACTTAATAATGATGGAGAAGACATTTTCAAAGCAATTGAACAAGACGTATTCGTTGAAGGTTTCTTGAAATTCAATAGTAAAGATGTAACAAACCCTGATTTAGTCGTTCCATATATCGGCTTCTATGGTGAGTGGGACCGTCCAGAGATCGTTGACGATTTTGAAGGTGACGATAAGTTCTATCAATACCTATTCGATGTAAATAATTTCTCGAATATGTTAAATGACAAAGGTAACTATTTCCAAGATACGATTGAAGTGGATGGGAAAGAAGTATATGTAATGTCTCCAAATAATGATGGACTAATGGAAGATGTTCTTGCATTGCCATCTTTACTACGTAACGCAAAAGAATTTGAAACAAATGTATTAGATAGCACTGGTGCGAATCAATTACGTTCAGTTAATAAAGAACAAGATGTTCGTAAAAACTACTACAATGGTGGCAATGGTAGCTGGTACTCTTACAATGAATCTCGTATTTGGGATGGTAAAGTTAAAAATGCTAAAGTTGCAGATGGTTTATACCACTACGAGCTTAAAGCTAAAGTGGACTATGAAAATGCTGAATGGCAGTCAACTAAACTACCGGTTTATGTAGATACAGTTGCGCCAACTGCAGAAATCTCATATAACGCTGAAACTAACATAGCTAAATTCAATTTTGCAGATGAAGGTGTTGGTACGGCGTTCTATGCACTTTACATTAATGGTGTAGATGTAACTGGCAAAACTTATCTAGATGTATCTAAAACGGAAGTTAACTTAGGTGATTATGGATATGAAGCAAAAGATGTAAAATCTATTGATGTAGTACCTATCGATCATGCATACAATGTAGGTTATGAAGGTAACGTAATTGGCGATGACAACTTGCCTATTATTTTCTTAGGTGATGCGACACCTTCTGCATTAGGTCTTTACAATACGAAAAATGTATTAGTAAAAGGTACTGTGGAGGATGAAGCTCTTGCAACTCTAACTGTTGAAGGAAAAGATGTTGCGTTTACTTATGACGCAGAGAAAAAAGTTTACAATTTCGAAACAACAGTAGCCTTTACTACTGATGGATACAAAAATATTAAGATCAAAGCAGTAGATGTAAATGGCAACGCGTTTGAAATTGCTCGTCCTATCTATGTTGACACTACAGCACCAACGGTTGGTCATGACGCTCCATCAGTAGTAAATAATGATGTTGCGAAATTAGATTTCAACGTATTTGTTAAAGATAACTTTAACGCTGCTAAAGTAACTGTGGATGGAGATGTTCTCTTTAACCGTGAATTCATTGATGAGACGAAATTCCTTACACCTACGGATGAAAAAGTAGCAGTAACAGTTGATTTAGCTAAAGGTGTAAATACATTCAATGTAGTTGTTGAAGATGCTGCTGGAAATAAAGTGACGAAAGAAGTTAAAGTTGATCGCTCTGCATCAGAATTACGTGCTGAACGTATTTCAGGAACAGATCGTTATGAAACAGCAGTAAAAGTAAGCCAAAAAGGTTGGGAATCAGCAGATACAGTTGTTCTAGCTCGCGGAGATCAATATGCGGATGCATTAGCTGGTGTTCCATTAGCACATATGTATGGTGGTCCATTGTTACTTTCTAAAACAAGTTCATTACCAGCTTCAACTTATGATGAAATTAAACGTTTAGGTGCTTCTAAGGTAGTTGTTCTTGGTGGCGAAACCGCGATTTCGAAAGAAGTTTTAGCGAAATTAACTCAATCAGGAATTATAGTTGAGCGTATTTCAGGTAAAGACCGTTATGAAACAGCTGCTAAAATTGCTAGCAAGTTCGGTAAATACGATACTGCTGTAATTGCGAGTGGCTTAAACTTCCCAGATGCATTGTCGGTTTCCAGCTATGCAGCTGAGCAAGGTATGCCAATCCTATTAACACGTGACAAGTCGTTACCAGCAGTTACAAAAGATGCATTAGTGAAAGCTGGCGTAGAGAAGTCTTACGTTATCGGTGGTAAACTAGCAGTGAATGATAGTGTATTAAATTCTGTACCAAACGGTCACCGTATCTCTGGTTCTACACGTTATGCTACTTCAGTTGCCATCTCAGAATTCTTTGCAGATGAAACTAAGAGAGTATATGTATCAACTGGTGTAAACTTTGCGGATGCTTTAGCTGGTGGTGTATTAGCAGCTAAAGAAGGTTCTGGCGTATATATCGTTGGTAAAAATGTTACTCCAGAACTTGGTGAACATTTACAAAAACTTGGAGTTGAGTACGTAGATGTGTTAGGTGGTAAATTAGCAGTACCTGATAGCGTCTTGGCTGAACTTGATAAATATTTAGGTAACTAATAAATAAATAATGAACCCCACATTCAAGATGAATGTGGGGTTCATTATTTATAAAAAAACCAGCCAATTAAGGCTGGTCAGTACTTTCAGATTGTGTAGAGTGGGTGTGTTCTTCTGTTTCAATTGAATATTCCGAAGTCTCATCTTCAGAAGTTAACTCTGTTGGATTGTACTCGTATTCTAAGTGATTTTGCATGGTTTCTTTAATTTCCGCAAGACTTTCTTCATTTAACTGATAATAATAAATACCAGTGCTCGTATCGTCAGCCCCTAATAAACTTAACTGTTCGATAGAAGGCATACCGTTTTTACCGTATTCAAACATTGATTTCATTTCATTAAAAGTCATGTTTGTTTTCATATTATCACCAACGGCATCAATTAAATCTCCGTACTTTGTAAATGATGAAGCAGAAACTGATTTTTTCATTATTGCTTCCAAAACCATTTGTTGTCGTTTTCCGCGTTCGATATCATTATCTTTTTTTCTAGTACGCACGAGGGCTAAAGCTTCCGCTCCATTTAATTCTTGATAGCCTTTTTCAAGGTTAATTGATATCTTATCTTGAGCATCTTGTTCTACTAATGCATATGGAACATCAGCTTCGATACCTCCAAGAGAATCAACAATATCTATAAAAGCATCGAAGTTCAATCGCACATAATAATCGATAGGAAGATCAAGCATGGTTTCAACTGTTTCTATTGTGGCCTCTGTTTGTCCAAATGCATAGGCGTGTGTAATCTTATCCTTATAGCCGACTTCTGGTATATAAACGTAAGAATCTCTAGGAATACTTAAAAGTTTAATTGATTTACTTTCGTTGTTTAAAGTAGCCACGAGCAACGCATCTGAGCGCGTATTTGATCCTTGGTCACGTGTTGAACTATCATCAACACCAATAAATAAGATAGATATATTATCTTCCAGCGGCTCTACCTTTTCATCTCGCAAACTCGACTTGTCTCGATTTATGCTTTCTAAAGATCTTTCAGCTGCACTTTCCGCTTTTTTAACTAGGAATATGCCGTAAGCCGTAACACAAATAAGTAACGATGCAATGAACAAGAGTGAGATTTTAATGATTAATGATTTATTTAATGAAGATCCTTTAGACGATTTATATTGTTGTCGATTCAAATTAATTCTCCTTTGAGCAGCAAATGATCCTACATGTACAATAAGCCAATTGTAGTTAGTTAGGTGTCATTGACTACATTCCTCTTCATTATACAATGATTTATCAAAACCGTAAAAGGATTTGTTATTTTATATGTCGAAATCGAGAAAATCTTGTGAGTGCTGTTTGATATTAGCTTGGCCGTTCGTCATTTCTGTTATCCACTCGAAAAAATACTCTTCCATTAATACGGGGACATATAGAAATAGTTCCACAGATTCTGCATAATCTATTCGATTTAATGGATACGTGGAGTTACGTATTTCATTCTCAACTTTACCGAGCCACGAATAATCGACAGATACCTTCATTAAAAGGTGAAGACGCCGTTCCACAATAATGGATGCTTGTAAACCTTCAGTAGTTGCTTTGCCATAAGCACGGATTAAGCCGCCACTACCTAATTTAATTCCACCAAAATATCTTGTTACTACGACAACTGTATCTTTCAATCCTTGTTTTTTTAATACTTCAAGAATAGGAACGCCAGCAGTTCCACTAGGTTCCCCGTCATCATTAGCTTTTTGAATAGAATCATGCTCTCCAATTAAATAAGCTGAGCAATTATGATTGGCAGATTTATGTTGTGATTTAATTTCTTGAATAAATGCTTGAGCTTGTTGTTCCGAATCAGCACGGTTCACATAGGTTAGGAAGCGGGATTTTTGAATAATCAATTCTGATTCGCCTAACCCTTTTACAGTAAAATAATCTTTTCTCAATTGATTCACTCCTAATGACATCTAGTTGTCATGTAATTTTAATAATTTCTTATGTATATAGTGATATAATTAATCAAGTCATTGCAGGAATATTGACATATATGGCGTATACTATAGTAGAGAAGAAAATGATTGCATCGTGATTCTTCCAACAGTTACTTGAACACAAAGGAGAATACCTGATGTCTGGGAAAAAGGTAGATATCAATTCACTAAATCATATTTTTAGTCAAATGGTTCAAACGTTGGACCGTTCCAAAAATGATATCTTTATTATAAGCGAACAAAATCGCCAAAGCTTATTACAGATGCAAAAAGAATTGGAGATTGTTCATTCAAAATTAGCCGCTGTTTTAATAGAAGGTGATTTGCTTGTAGAAGAGACACGTATTTCTCGTAAAAGTCTTGGAGATGTGTCCAAGCATTTTAACACGTTCACAGAAGAACAAGTACGAGAGGCATATGAACAAGCAAATGATTTGCAAATTAAACTTTCCATTAATCGAACTGAAGATCGCCAATTACACGAACGTCGAGATGATTTAGAACGTCGTTTAAATGAATTAAACGACTCCATTTTGCATGCGGATCAACTTGTTGGGCAAGCAAATGTAGTAACCAACTACTTAACATCTGATTTAAAAAATGTGGGACCAGCATTAGAGACAGCCAAATTAAAACAAGATTTTAGTTTGAAGATTATTGAAGCACAAGAAGAAGAACGTAAGCGGTTATCTCGAGAAATACATGACGGCCCTGCTCAAATGATGGCCAATGTGCTAGTGCGTTCAGACCTAATTGAACGAACATACCGAGAAAACGGAATAGATGAAGCTCTAGTTGAAATCACGAGTTTAAAATTGATGGTTCGAAATGCATTGACAGAGGTGCGACGAATTATTTATGACTTGAGACCAATGGCTTTGGATGATTTAGGTCTAGTGCCAACTCTCAGAAAATACTTAATGAATATAGAAGAATATAATACGGGTTGCCAAATAAACTTCCGTTCACATGGAGAACATCTAAGACTCATATCCAATTTTGAAGTTGCTATTTTTCGTTTAGTACAAGAATCTGTAACAAATGCGACGAAACATGGTAAATGTAAAAACATTTGGGTAGATGTTGAATGGACTCCTAGGATGGTAACGGTTACTGTAAAAGACAATGGAACTGGATTTGACCAACGTCTCGCTCGAGAAAGCTCATTTGGATTAATAGGAATGCAAGAACGTATTGATTTATTAAAGGGTGAGATGATTATTAAATCCTCACTTGGCAATGGGACAATTATGAAGTTTAAAATTCCATTAAATGAGGAATAACATAGAATGTTTGTTTTATACATTAGGAGGAAATGACAATGACTAAAATTGTAATTATAGATGACCACCAATTATTCCGTGAAGGTGTTAAACGAATATTAGATTTTGAAGATTCATTTGAAGTGATTGCTGAAGGTGATGATGGAAGTGATGCACTAAGCTTATATGAACAATATGTACCAGAAGTAATGCTCATGGACATTAATATGCCGCGCAAAAATGGTGTGGAAGCAACTGCCGAGTTATTGGCTAAATATCCTGAAGCTAAAGTTATTATGCTGTCCATACACGATGACGAATCTTATGTAATGCACGCTCTAAAAACAGGTGCTCTTGGATACATGTTAAAAGAGATGGATGCAGATGCAATCATCCAAGCTATTAAAGTTGTCGCTGCTGGCGGTTCTTATTTACATCCAAAAGTAACTCGTAATCTAGTTGCAGAATTCCGACGCTTAAGCGAACGCGAAAACAAAGGGTCATTCCATCAATCAGAAATTCGTCGTCCATTCCATTTATTAACAAAACGTGAATGCGAAGTTCTTCAATTATTAACGGATGGTCAAAGTAACCGAACAATAGGTGAAACTTTGTTCATCTCTGAAAAAACGGTAAAAAACCACGTATCAAGTATTCTTCAAAAAATGAACGTAAATGATCGTACACAAGCCGTAGTAACAGCCATCAAAAATGGCTGGGTTGAAGTACGTTAATTCCTATTAGTGGCCTCTCGCAAGCTTGCCCTTGTGAGAGGCTTTTTTTATTTGAGTTTTTTAGGTTGGGTCCGATGCGTTGTGTTGTTCCAGGTTAACGAAGATTCTGTCCAAGTTGAAAGTATGGGCAACCAGTTAGACACAATGATGTTCCAGGTTGTGCAAAGTCATATAGACTCACTTAACTAGTTTGGAGAGTCAGCTCTATAGGCAACCGCAATACTATCGATTCACCACGAAACTTTCACAACTTCAGTGTCGTCTCCATTTTGAAAGAGGTTATAATAATTGTTAGGTCTCAAATTTTATGACACAATAACCTAGTAGGAGGCACGAACATAATGAAATTTAAATATATTATCATGCTTGTGATGATTTCAATACTTTTGTCAGCTTGTGCGAGTAAAGAAAATAGTGATGATACTGGTTCAGTATCTGATGGTGAATCCACGAGTGAAAATAGTGCGTTGGAACATGAAGTGAAGGATCAAGCAAAATCTGAAGTTGGTTTTGAAATGGTTGGTACTGATATTGAGGAAGCTCAAAATGTACCTGCAGAAGAGAAAAAGTCTTTAACCGAAGCATTTGAATTGTATATAACTGCTTTTAATGAAGAGGATCTTGAGAAATATATGTCTGTAATCGCAACTGAACCTGAAGGGTTTGATTACCAGGGAGAAGAAAAGTTCGTAAAAGAAACGTTTACTCAATATGAAGTGAACCGAACGGCTGAAGATGTGACGGTTATTAAATATAATGAAAACCAAGCACAAGTTTATGCTTCCCTCTCCATTTCACTTAAGCAAGAATCAACTGGAGGAAAACTTGACCGAACAGGTCGGCAAGTGACCGTTTTTATTAAAGAGGATGGAAACTGGCGTGTGACTAGCGTTTATTTCATCGGCGATGTAGCAAAATAACTATTCTTAAACCTCGCATAGACGCGGGGTTTTTTATTGGTTAAAATGAGTGGATAGGAATGAGTTCAATCCATATCGGAGGGATGCTCATGAAAGACGTACAAGCTTTTTTATCAGGTCGAATTTGGTTGAAGGAACATACCCCTTTTCCTTCATCTGTAATCGATTACTTTATAAACAAAGGTTTTATTACTCCCCACAAAGGCATTCAGTCGAATCAACTATCCCAAACTAAACAACATCATCAATGTCGACGTTGCGCAAGCAAGCAGTTGACAGCTTATCACTGTGCTAAATGTAACGGTACTTGTCTGTATTGTAGACATTGCATTCGTATGGGCAGAGTCAGCAGTTGCACCGAGTTAATTACTTGGACAGGACCAAAAATCGAATCAATTTTAGAGCACAGTTTTAGCTGGTCTGGGACTTTAACTCCTCAACAAGCACAAGCTTCAGAAGAGTTGTTAAATAGTATCCATAAAAATCAAAGCCATTTAATACACGCTGTGTGCGGAGCTGGAAAAACGGAACTATTATTCCCAGCAATATTTGATTTACTTAAGCAAGGTAAACGAGTATGTGTAGCAACACCGAGGACAGATGTAGTGCTCGAACTCGTTCCAAGGTTTCAACAAGTCTTTCCGCAAACAATCATCCATGCTTTATATGGTGGATCACCTGAACATACAAACTATGCTCAACTAATTTTAGCAACAACTCATCAATTATTACGTTTTGAAGAAGCCTTTGACGTCGTATTTGTAGATGAAGCGGACGCTTTTCCTTATACGGTGGATAAGTCCTTACAATGTGCCGTACAAAAAGCGAAAAAGACACACGCTGTTGTTCATACGATAACTGCAACTCCTTCTAATGAACTTTTAGAACAAGCTGACAACATCTCGCTAATATCACAGCGCTTTCATGGTTTTTCATTGCCGGTACCTCGTTTTGTGGGATTATGGAACTATAGAAAGCATATGCATAAAGGGAAACTTTCACGAAAGTTAGAGAGGTGGACACAACAATGTCTCAAAAATGATCAACCGTTTCTACTCTTTTTTCCAACAATTTCCTTAATGGAACGTGCACTACCTTTATTTCAGCAGATGCACCAAGATATCCTAGCTGTCCATGCAGAAGATCCAGATAGAAAAGAAAAGGTACTTCAACTTCGAGAAAAGAAAGTGTGTGGTTTACTTACAACCACCATACTCGAACGAGGAATTACTATTCCAAATGTCCAAGTAGCGGTTGTTGGGGCAGATGAAGCGATATTTACGAGTAGCGCGTTAATTCAAATAAGTGGACGTGTTGGTCGTTCTGTTAATCATCCTGATGGCGATATCGTTTTTTTTCATCATGGAATTTCTTTTTCGATGGATAAGGCTAAAGCAACGATAGAAGCACATAATGAGAAACGATCTAAATTATGATTTGCTTAATTTGTTCCTCTTCATTTTCGGAAATAGCATCATGGAGGAAACTTTTATTAATTAAAGAGCCTGATGTAATTTGTGAAAAATGCTTGTCTAAATTCGAAAAAATGAAGGATAGAGAGAGTGAAAATGAGTGGAAAGGGACAATATATGATGGAGCTCTTGATTCTGTCCAATCAATTTACATCTACAATGAATGGATGAAACAAGTATTTCAACAATATAAATTTCAGCTTGACGTGGACTTAGCAAAAATCTTTGTTTCTGATTTTCAATTGTTAAATAAAGTTCAGGAACTAATTGTACCTATTCCACTTCATCCGGAAATGTTGCTGATGCGAACTTTTTCGCAAGTAGATCAATTGCTTATTGCAGCAAATGTTCCGTTCACACATGTTTTAGCAAAGACGTTAAATCGTTCACAAGTAGGAAAATCGAAAAAAGATCGCATGTCTTCAGAATTATTTTTTTCAGTCACAACCGACGTTCAAAATAAGAACATATTATTAGTCGATGACTTATATACAACTGGCGCCACACTGCATCATGCCGCTTATGCTTTGAAGAAATCTGGTGCTCAAAGAGTAATCGCTGTGACACTTATACGTGCGTAATTATCTGAAGAAATGACTTCTTTCGACAAAATTCGAAAAAAATTTTAGTTTGTAGCAGGAGTTAAGAGGGGATATGTAGAATAAGGTTTACATAGCCTTAATAAAAGGAGGAGTTTACATGTTAAAATTTAATATTCGCGGTGAAAACGTAGAGGTAACTCCTGCGATTCGCGAGCACGTTGAAAGTAAAATTAATAAAGTAGAACGTTATTTTGCTGAAGAAGTTGAAGCGAACGCAAATGTCAATTTGAAAATTTATAATGATAGTCAAACAAAAGTTGAAGTTACGATTCCAATGAAGAATCTAACGCTTCGTGCTGAAGAAAGACATAACGATTTATATGCAGCAGTTGATTTAATCGTCGACAAATTAGAGCGTCAGATTCGTAAACATAAGACTAAGGTAAATCGCAAGTTCCGTGAACGTGAAGGAGTAGGTACATTCTTTGCTAATTTCCAGTCTCCTGAACAAGCGGCGCACAAAGATGAAAATGAAGAAGATTTCCAAATTGTTCGAACAAAACAATTTGAATTAAAACCAATGGATCAAGAAGAAGCGGTTTTGCAAATGGATATGCTAGGACATAACTTCTTCGTCTTTACTGATGCTGAGTCGGACGCTACAAATATTGTCTACAAACGTAAAGATGGTAAGTATGGTTTAATCGAAACAAATTAAATTTTATGAACATTAAGAAAGTCCATTTCCTTGGGCTTTCTTTTTTGTCTTATGTGAATAACCGCAGTACATGAATTTATTGTGACTGTTTTAAGTAAAAGTATTACAAAAATATTGCTGCAAAACCTAATAAAAATCGAAAAATAAATGTTTATAGAAGATGAAAGAGAGAAGTCCGTTATTTGCACCACTATAAGAGCAGTGGTAAAATAAAGTTTGAGACTAAATGGGAAGTGAATCTAATGCTTGGTGTATTAAATAAGGTATTTGACTTAAATAAGCGTGATTTGAAAAGATTAGAAAAAGTTGCTAATCAAGTTGAAACATTTGCAAAAGACATAGAAGCATTAACTGATGAACAGTTACGTGCTAAAACTGATGAGTTTAAAAGTCTTTTTGCTAAAGGGACTGAATTAGCCGATATTCAAGCGGAAGCATATGCAGTAGTTAGAGAAGCATCGAAACGTGTGCTAGGGATGTACCCTTTCCATGTTCAAGTAATGGGTGCTGCGGCGCTACATGAAGGAAATATATCAGAAATGAAAACCGGTGAAGGGAAGACATTAACGTCTACGATGCCGGTTTATTTGAATGCAATCACTGGAAAAGGTGTTCATGTTGTAACTGTAAACGAATATTTAGCAAGCCGTGATGCTGCTGAAATGGGTCTATTGTATAACTTCTTAGGTTTAACTGTTGGGTTAAATTTAAACAGTTTAAATAAAGATGAGAAACGAGAAGCATATGCAGCTGATATTACTTATTCGACAAATAATGAGCTAGGATTCGACTATTTACGTGACAATATGGTGTTGTACAAAGAAGAACATGTTCAACGTCCTCTATACTTTGCAGTAATTGACGAAGTTGACTCTATATTAATTGATGAAGCACGTACACCATTAATTATTTCAGGGCAAGCTGCAAAATCTGCTCAACTTTATAAGCAATCAAATGCACTTGTTCGCGCACTTCGAAAAGAAGAAGACTATTCGTATGATGAATCGACTAAAGGCGTTGTATTAACTGAAGCAGGTATTGAAAAAGTTGAAAAAACGTTTGGAATAGATAACTTGTTCGAGTTGACGCATGTTAGTTTAAATCATGCGATTAATCAATCATTAAAGGCACATGCTAGTATGCACAATGATGTGGATTATGTTGTTCAAGAAGATAGCGTTGTTATTGTTGACTCATTCACAGGTCGCTTAATGAAAGGTAGACGCTATTCTGATGGTCTTCATCAAGCTATAGAAGCGAAAGAAGGCCTAGAGATTCAAAACGAATCCATGACTATGGCTACGATTACGTTCCAAAACTTTTTCCGTATGTACGAAAAACTTTCTGGTATGACTGGTACTGCAAAAACGGAAGAAGAAGAATTCCGTAACATTTACAATATGAATGTTATTGTCATTCCAACTAATCGAGTAATCGTTCGTGACGATCGTGCAGACTTAATTTATTCATCAATGGAAGGTAAATATAAAGCAGTGGCAGATGATATTGAAGAGCGCAACAAAGCAGGTCAACCTGTCTTGGTAGGTACTGTTGCAATAGAAACTTCTGAAATAATTTCAAAATTGTTAACGAAACATGGGATCCGTCATAGCGTGTTGAACGCGAAAAATCATGAGCATGAAGCAGAAATTGTTGCCGAAGCAGGCCATAAAGGCTCCGTTACGATTGCAACAAATATGGCGGGTCGTGGTACGGATATTAAATTAGGCGAAGGCGTGATTGAAGTTGGCGGCTTAGCGGTAATTGGTACAGAACGTCATGAGTCTCGTCGTATTGATAATCAACTTCGTGGTCGTTCAGGTCGTCAAGGAGACCCAGGTATAACGCAGTTCTATTTATCAATGGAAGACGAATTAATGCGTCGTTTTGGCTCTGACAATATGCGTGCAATGATGACGCGTCTTGGAATGGATGATACAGCGCCGATCCAATCTAAAATGGTGACACGTGCTGTTGAAGGCGCACAAAAACGAGTGGAAGGTAATAACTTCGATGCACGGAAACGTTTGCTTCAATATGATGATGTTTTGCGTCAACAACGAGAGATCATTTATAAAGAACGTTTAGAAGTACTTGAAACAGACAATATGCGTGGTCTTGTTGAAACGATGATTGATGATGTAATTGAGCGAGCAGTTGCGGCGCACGTTTCTCCTGATAAGCAAGGCGATATGAATTTGAAAGGTCTTGAAGATTTCACTTTCGCAAACCTATTGCCTGAGGGAGTTGTGACTCAAGAGCATTTAACTGGTAAGTCAGAGAATGATGTAGTCGATTATTTAAAAACGGCTGTCTATGAGCATTACAATGCCAAGGAAGTAGAAATGACGCCTGAACGTATGCGTGAATTTGAGAAAGTTGTCTTACTACGTTCGATTGATTCAAAATGGATTGATCATATTGATGCGATGGATCAGTTGCGACAAGGAATTCATTTGCGAGCATATGGGCAGATTGATCCTCTTCGTGAGTATCAAAACGAAGGATTTACAATGTTCGAAGCCATGGTTGATTCTGTTCAAGAAGACGTTACTAAGTACGCCATGAAAGCTGAAATACGTAATAACTTGCAACGAGAAGAAGTGGCAAAAGGCCAGGCAGTAAACCCGAAAGAAGATGGTGGCACCGTTAAGAAATCGCCTATTCGTAGTGAAGCAACTGTCGGACGAAATGAAATGTGCCCATGCGGCAGTGGCAAGAAGTTTAAACATTGTCACGGTGCAGTGTGAAACAACGGAGGATATTATAATGATGGAATTATCAGATGTAAGAAATGAATTAGATAGAATAGCTGGAAAATTATCAGACTTTAGGGGGTCTCTTTGACTTAGAAAACAAAGAGGCTCGTATAGCAGAGTTAGATGAAAACATGTCAATGCCTGATTTCTGGAATGATCAAAATGCAGCTCAAGCCGTTATTAGTGACGGTAATGCGTTGAAAGAAATCGTTAATGAGTTTAATGATTTAGTAGAGGTTCATGAAAACTTAGAAATGACGCTTGAGTTATTACGTGAAGAAGCAGATGAAGAATTGCACGAAGAACTTGGCAGAGAAATGAAAGAATTCACAGCGAAGATGAATGACTTCGAATTGCAAATGTTACTGAGTGAAGAATATGACAAAAACAACGCGATTTTAGAATTACACCCAGGTGCAGGTGGTACTGAGTCTCAAGACTGGGGCTCGATGTTACTCCGCATGTATCAACGGTGGGCTGAGAAAAAAGGATTCAAAGTGGAAACTTTGGATTACTTAGCTGGGGACGAAGCGGGAATTAAATCTGTCACACTTGGTATAACAGGGCACAACGCTTACGGTTATTTAAAAGCGGAAAAAGGTGTTCATCGCCTCGTTCGGATTTCTCCTTTCGATTCGTCAGGAAGACGTCACACTTCTTTCGTTTCGTGTGAAGTCATGCCAGAATTTAATGATGAAATAGAAATAGATATTCGTACGGAAGATTTGA
Organism: Paenisporosarcina sp. TG-14; assembly: GCF_000297555.1. Lineage (NCBI taxonomy): Bacteria > Bacillati > Bacillota > Bacilli > Caryophanales > Caryophanaceae > Paenisporosarcina > Paenisporosarcina sp. TG-14. The sequence goes on along the minus strand of NZ_AMGD01000022.1, from coordinate 2,285 downwards.
AAGTTGATACGTACCGCGCAAGTGGTGCAGGTGGTCAGCATATTAATACGACTGACTCTGCCATACGTATCACTCACTTGCCAACAGGCGCAGTCGTAACTTGTCAGCAGGAACGTTCTCAAATTAAAAACCGTGCAAAAGCAATGACTATGTTAAAAGCGAAATTATATGCATTGAAAATTGAAGAAAAAGAAGCACAAATGCTTGAAATTCGTGGAGAGCAAAAAGAAATTGGATGGGGCAGTCAAATACGTTCATATGTATTCCACCCGTATGCAATGGTGAAAGATCACCGAACTAGTGCAGAAAGTGGTAATGTTCAAGGCGTTATGGACGGTGACATCGATTTATTTGTCAATGCATATTTACGATCAAGAATGAACTAATAGAAAAAGTGAGCAACCGAGGAAGTTGGTGCTCGCTTTTTTTGTTCTCAGTAACCAGTTAAATAAATTGACAGTTGTGATAAAGGATTTGATTTTTACAATGAAAAACTGTCGTTTCGTGAAATCATTTTCAAAATATAGTCCAAGCTAAGGCCATAAATACTTGTTGAAAAATTATTGAAGTGGAATAAAAATGCATACGAATTTTCGAAGTACTAGAATAGTCTTATTGAACTTTACTTCACTGTGCTAAACTTCCCACTTCTGTAGCTGTCTGCTATACTTCTATTGGGAAATTTTCTATGAAGAGAGAAGGATTTATATGAATCTTAATAAACAAAAAGAACAACATCCGTGGGTAGCTACGGTTTTAGAATATGTGTACATTATTATTGGCGCAGCCATTATCGCTGTTGGTTTCAACGTGTTTCTATTACCGAATGAAGTTGCTTCTGGTGGGGTTAGTGGAATCAGTACTATATTATATGGATTGTTTGATTGGAAGCCAGGTTTTGTGCAATATGCGTTTAATATACCTTTGTTTATTGCAGGTGTTATCTTTCTTGGTAAACAGTTTGGCGCTCGTTCACTAGCAGGTACACTCACTTTACCTTTATTTGTATTATTAACAGCAAGTTGGGAACCTGCAACACTAAATCCATTACTCGGTGCATTATTTGGAGGTATCTCTGTTGGTGTTGGTTTAGGTATTGTTTTCAGAGGTCGTGCATCAACAGGAGGAACAGATTTAGCTGCACAAATTATTGCGAAATATACAGGTTTTACTCTTGGAAGAAGCGTCATGTTAATTGATGGTTTTATTGTACTTTCAGCAGCCGTTGTTTTTGATATTGAAAAAGGTTTATATGCTTTAATTGGTTTATTTGTTACAACAAAAACCATTGATATCATTCAACTTGGATTTAGCCAATCCAAAATGGTATATATCATCACGAATAGACAAGAAGAAATTAGGGATGCTATATATAATGATGTAAATCGAGGAGTGACAAGACTTTCAGCATTTGGAGGTTATACGGAACAAGAGCGTCCAATTTTACTTGTAGTCGTCTATCAAACAGAATTTACGAAATTAAAACAAGTTGTAAAAAAAGTTGATCCAGCTGCTTTTGTCATTGTAACAGATGCCTATGAAGTAGTCGGTGAGGGTTTCAAACGTGCCTAAATTTGGTATACTTAAAGTGTAATAAAATGACTATTTTAAGGAGGGAAAAGGATGAACAAGAAATTATTAACAGCTATTTTTGGGTCAGTATTAATGCTTGCTGCATGTGGTGGCGATGACGATACGGCAGCACCAACAGGTGAAGATGTAGAAGTAGTTGAATCTCAAGATGCTGAAAAAATTGCACAAGGCAAATGTATTAGTTGTCACGGTGGGAATTTAGAAGGGCAAGGAAACGCGCCAGCTATAAATGATGTTGGATCTCGTCTTTCACAAGAAGAAATCTTAAATGTGATTTTAAATGGACAAGGGGCAATGCCACCTAAGATAATTGAGGGTGCAGAAGCAGAAGTGGTTGCAGAATGGTTATCAACTAAAAAATAAAGAGGAAAGGCCATTGCTGAATTCAGCACTGGTTTTTTTTTTTTTTTGTAAAAATACGTCGAATGAATAGGGATAATTAGGCGAGGGATTGTTTAATTATGGTTAATAAAAATGTGTTTATTAGTTTGTTTTTAAGAAATTAGTCATATTCTAAGATTTCATAGACTTATACAAGAAATTTGTAATAGGAATGTAATGAAGTATTGTCGTAATTCTTGTTATAATAATATTGCCGGAAAAAATAGTAGGCAGCAATCAGTAAATATAGGTGGTTACAAACATATGATTTCAATGAAGAATGTCTACAAGAAATATCCGAACGGTATTGT